>JBJKSV010000393.1:0-5535 GCA_046703605.1 Limisphaerales bacterium | reverse complement strand
CGCTTGTCCGCCCAGCTTGCCTTCGGTGCCCACCTCGCGCGCCACGCGTGTGACTTCCGACGCAAAGGAGCGCAGTTGATCCACCATCGTGTTGATGGTGTCTTTGAGTTGGAGGATTTCACCTTTGACATCGACGGTGATCTTCTTGGACAGGTCGCCATTGGCCACGGCGGTGGTCACCTCTGCGATATTGCGCACCTGGTCGGTCAAATTGCCCGCCATCGAATTGACCGAATCGGTCAGGTCTTTCCAGGTGCCCGCCACCCCCTCGACCTCCGCCTGTCCGCCCAGCTTGCCTTCGGTGCCCACCTCGCGCGCTACCCGTGTGACCTCCGCGGCAAAC
The DNA here is from genome assembly GCA_046703605.1 of Limisphaerales bacterium. Lineage (GTDB taxonomy): Bacteria > Verrucomicrobiota > Verrucomicrobiia > Limisphaerales > UBA8199 > JAJYHY01. Next base: position 5,192 of record JBJKSV010000393.1, on the reverse strand, counting down.
GAAGAGAGCTGGTCCACCATCGTGTTGATGGTGTTCTTTAATTCCAGCATCTCCCCCTTGACATCGACCGTTATCTTCTTGGACAGGTCGCCGTTGGCCACCGCCGTCGTCACGGCGGCAATGTTGCGGACCTGGGACGTGAGATTGCCGGCCATGAAATTAACCTTGTCGGTCAGGTCCTTCCAGGTGCCCGAAACACCTTCGACCTTCGCCTGCCCCCCCAGCCTGCCTTCGGTCCCCACTTCTCGGGCCACGCGGGTGACTTCAGAAGCGAAGGAGCGAAGTTGGTCCACCATCGTGTTGATGGTGTCCTTCAGCTCGAGGAACTCCCCGCGCACATCGACCGTAATCTTCTTGGTGAGATTGCCGTTGGCCACCGCCGTGGTGACCGTGGCAATGTTACGCACCTGGGAGGTGAGATTCGACGCCATCAAGTTGACATTGTCGGTCAGGTCTTTCCAGGTGCCCGCTACCCCTTTGATTTTAGCTTGGCCCCCCAGCTTTCCTTCAGTTCCCACCTCGCGGGCCACGCGGTTGACTTCCGAAGCGAAGGCGCCGAGTTGGTGCACCATGGTGTTAACCGTCTTGGCTGTCCGCAGGAATTCCCCCTTGAGCTCCCGTCCATCGATGTCGGTGCCGATGCTCTGGGAAAGATCGCCCTTTGCCACCGCCCCGATCACCCGGGCCGTTTCGCTCACCGGATGGGCCAGGCAATCAATCAAGGTATTCACTGCCGTCACCCGTTCCGCCCAGCCTCCGCCAACATTCCCAGGCGACAACCGTTCGTGGATCTTGCCCTCCTCCCCCACCACCCGGCTGATTCGGTTCATTTCCTCCGTTGATTGGCCCATCAACTCCGCCAGATCATTGAACGCATCCGCCACCTTCCCCGCAACCCCGGTCCAAGCTGACGGCAGCCGGACACTGAAATCGCCGCTTTTCAGCCCCAGCAACGCCCCCAGCAGGCGCTCGACATCCAACGATGGTTCGCTTTGGCCCCCACCCGCGTTGCCCCCAGGCGCCCTCGGCGCATATCTTTGCGCCGGTCTCCTCCCATTTCCCGCGGGGCGGGGCGGAACAAAGTCGCTTTCATCGGAGTGAGCCTGCGGCGTGACCTTCGCGGCTATTGTGGTGGTCTTATTCATTGGCATTGTTACTGATGTAGTCTGGGGCAGATCAGCCGACTAGCATCGGCCAAGGGCAACTGCGAGACGTTCAAAGGTTCCGAGCGCATGTGCAGGTATCTCGCAAAGTCTGCCGCATCGAACCCCGCCTGGACATGGGGTGTTTCACCCGTAGAGCATTTCTGATTTGCGACTTGCGACTTTGCCGGCGGTCAGGGCCCAAACCTCATGCCTTTGCTCCCAAGAGGTGACCGGGTGTGGCTCAACACTGCAGCGACATTTTGCACCAGCGCCACCCCCAAAACGCAAATCACAAATCTAAAATCAAAAATCTCACGGCGCCCCAATTGGCGGGAGGCCCAGCGGTGGGAGGTTGATCGTATCCCCGGGCCTGAGCCTGTAAAAGTTGACATTCGGATTGGCCTGGCGGATGGCCCCCGGCGGAACGCCGTAGATCATCGAGATGACGGCAAGGCTGTCCCCTGGGTGGATGATGTAGGTGCGTTGCGGCGGCGCGGGCGTTGGCGCCGGGGTTGGCGGTGGCGTCTGTTGCCCCGTGGCAATCGCGTTGGCCGTCAGTTGGTCCACTTCCAATTGCTTCTGTTCAATCGCCTTCTGACTGTCGGTCAGGTTCGGGTTCGAAGAGATGTCCTGACGGGTGGATTGGGCGGCCAGGTTGACCGCGTAAATCGTCTTGGCTGCCTCTGGAGTCCCGGCGGCGATGGCCGAGGCGACGGCATCGCGGTAAAGTGGGTCCTCAAGCATCTGATATTCCTGGTAGCGACTCGGGCCCAACGCGTTCTTGATGGCGCTCTCACGTTCCGCCTCCAGGGCGTTCCGCTGGGCGACGCTGTTTGGATCGATGGGAGACAGGGCCTGAATCTGCTGATCGATGGGGTCCACCGCCCGGAATACCGCCCGAAACTCGTCCGGTGTGGGATTGAAATAGCGCAATTGCCCAAATTCAGCCCGCAAGTCGTTCGCGTCCTCCGAATAGCGCAACAGGAATTCCTCCAGTTGACCCGGAGACAAAACCTCGGCCAGCTCATCGCGCGTTTGCTCGCGGAGGTTGGCCAACTCAGCCGGGTCGGCCATTCCTCCCTGCTGTTGCTGCTGCTGGAGGTAGTCCCGCATCCGCTGCTCCGACTCGGCCGTAATCTCCTCCACAGCCCGCTTTGTCTCGGGAGAGAGCGTTCCCAGAATCGGGCCGTCGAGGTCGATCCCAGGCTGTGTCGGGCGCGGCAGGTTCGCCAAATCGCCTGATTCCCAGTTCGTGCCCAGCAACTGCGTCAAGAGCGCGCGGCGTTCGCCTTCCAGCTTCCTGGCCAGGGCTATCGCCCGCGTGACAACATTACTGTCCGGCACGCTCCGCCACCATTGCTGCTCCGGAGTCACCAACTCCGTCGCCCGTCTGCGGGCGAACATCGAGTTGACATCGGCGATAATAATGTCCCGAATCGTCTGCTCCGGACACCCAATATCCCGCAGATTAGCGATATAGGTGCGGTAATCCGGAGACTCTACCTCCCGCCATGAAAACGGCTCGCGCCGGAAAACCACATTCGTCTTGGTGATGACCGCTGGGGCCGAGGTCAGACGCTGCGCCCCGGGGGCTTGCACATTGCCGGGCCTAACACCACGGAAGAGCAGGACGGTCAACATGACATTGACGCCAAGCGAAGCCAAAGCCACAATACGCCAGCGCATATACTCATTTACCTTACATACCGGTGCCACAGCAAACTGAAAAATGCAATCGAGCGGCCAACTCCCCCTCCCCAACACCACGCAGGAATTGACCTTTCGATGACAAAATGAGAGTGTTACTAAAACTCGATGCTCTCGCCTGACCAAGAGACCAAACCCAGACCCGCACCCTCACAGAGACGGCGCCGATGGAACTGGGTGCTGAGCGATGTCATTCGGCGCTTGCTGAAGTTCTGGATTGAATGGTCGGCGCGCTTGAAGGGACAGCGGTTTTACTGCCGGGTGCTCGCCGGGGAGGCCGAGTACAACCTGACCATCAACTGTGATCTGACCCTCTCCTGCAACTGCCAGGACTACAACGGCTCGGGCCACCTGGGCGACCTCAAGACCCACTCCTTCCAGGATATTTATTTTGGGCCAGTTGCCCGCCGCTTCAGAAAGGAACTCGCCCAAGGCAAGCTGCCAATCAAGACATGCGCCAGGTGCGGCGACCTGGCGCGCGCACCCAAATCGGAGGTCAAGTCCATCCCCGTTGAGCATGGGACATCGCGCATCCACCATTCATCATCCATCATCCATCATCCCTTATCCGATGCTGCCAATTCCGCCAACCCACCCATGGCTGCCTCTCCGGCCCCGGGCAAACGCATTGCAGCAGGCGAGACGGAGTATGAGCTTTTCGCCGGACCGAGGCCAAAGCTGCCTTATCGCGGGATGCTGCTGGAGAACACCGTGCGGTGCAACATTGACTGCCTCGGATGTGACCGGCAATCGGCTGCCCGAATCCGCACCTCATTGCAAATGGACTTGGCCAATCTCTCACGAATGGCGGATCTGGTGCATGAGCTCGGCCTTCAGCAGTTGTTTTATCTCAACCTCGGCGAACCCTTTTTGTCGCCGAACGTCGGACAAGAACTGCCTTTGCTGCGCCGAAAAAACCCCGACTGCCGCATCGTCATCTCCACCAACGGCATCGTCCTGAACACGGACGCCAAACGCGAAGCGGCTTTGAGCGCGAGTCACATCCTCTTTTCGATTGCCGGCATTGACGACACAATGCTGAAAAAGTACGAGCACTTTGGCAGTTTCGAAAAGGCTTACAACAACCTCAAGGCCATGGTCGCCTACCGCAACGCGCGTGGCTTATCAAATCCGCTCCTGGAATGGAAGTATCTCTTGTTTAACTGGAATGATCATCGCCCCAGCATTGAACGCGCCATCGAACTTGCCAAAGCTGCCGGGGCCGATTTCATCTCATTTTGGCCGACAAGCAACCCCCTCTACGGCTACTCCTATCGCTATCGCCTGGGCCGGCTCAACCGGGTGGGTGTGAAATGCTGGAAAGGACGCGAGGTGGACCTGCGTGAAAACGCCAGCGTCGCGGACCGCCCCCTATTTCAGTGTGGTTGACGCCGCCGCCAATCGGCGCAAGTCCTTATTCCCGCTTTGTTCGACCGTGCCGCGCGTCACCAGCTTGCTGCGCGGATCCGTGATTTGCCAGATCTCCGAGTGGCCGTCGGCAAAACTTAAACCATAGCTAAAATCGTGCCGGCGCTTGGAAATGGCCGGAAAATCAAACCAGACTTGGCCGTTAGGGTCCGTCACAAAGAAGCCATCATCGATACTGCGCTCGTCTTCATCGACCAAAACCCAAAGCTGTGAAGGATGGGCGCGCGCCAAATCGGAATCCTTGCTAAAGAACTCCACATATTTGTCCGCTGTCGAAGGGATCGGGCCGATGCTCGGGTCGCGTCCTCCCATAAACCCGTTCATGGAGTAACTGCGCACAGATGGATAGTTCGTTCCGCCAATCGTCACACCAGGATCAGTTGGACAATGGTAAAGTGCAACCCCTCCTCCGCCAGGATAAGCATAAGGATAAAGTGAACCTTTCCGGATCAAATTCGCGTTGGTGGCCTGCGATGGATTGCTCATGTCTCCCTGAACCCAGGCACTGGGATTATTGAAAGAGTACGATTCAGCCAGATAATCGTCGTTCTCCCCATAATACACCTGCCACGCGAGGTCGAGTTGGCGCAAATTCGAGGCACAAGCCGCCCGTTGCGCCTTGGTTTTGGCGTTGGCCAAAACTGGCAGAAGGAGCGCTGCCAGGGTCACGATAGTCGCTATGACGGCCAAAAGCTCCAGAAGCGTGAAACCCAGGCGCCGAGCTGATCGGATCCCGTCCATGTCTAGCCTGTTCAACAATTTCCGCGAGTTTGTCGATCCTCACTGTATCGGGAGATGGCCCGAAACGCAAGCCAATACTATTTTGTTTCTCCAAGGAAACCGAACCTGTCATCCTGGCCTCGAATGCCGTCTTCTCCTGATTTCTGGAATGACTTGTTTGGCGGCGCGTCC
>JBJKSV010000392.1:0-4279 GCA_046703605.1 Limisphaerales bacterium | reverse complement strand
GCGCGAACGCGAACTGCAGCGCGAAGCCAGGAAGCTCCAGGAAATTGTCGAACGCTCCGGGCTGGGGCCGGATATGAAGCCGGTGCCCGAGCCCACCGTGCGCGACCTGAGCGTTCCTCAGCCCAAGGCCGCCCGCGGCCGGAGACAGAGCCAAGCCGAACCGAGCAAGGAACCCGCCCCGGCTGACGAGGGCGAGGTCATTCCGGCGCGGGAGGTGGCAGCGGCGGCAACGACGGCGGATATCCTGGGGAAGAAAACCGAGAAACCGGACGAAGCGGCGCCTGAAATGGCGGTTCAGAATCAGTCTCAAGCTCCAGAGGAGCTTTCTGAATCCGAAGGGGAAGAGGTGTCGGAGGCTCCGGCGCGTCCAAAGCCCCGACTGGCACCCAAGAAACCGAAGCCTATCACCGTGGCCTCGACGCCCATTATCGGCAACTATAAGCTCCCCGATCTCGATTTTCTCCAGCAGCCCGACCCGAACCTGCGGCCAACCGAATCCAAGGAGGAGCTCATGGCCAATGCCCGGCTCATGCAGCAGACCCTTGCGCAATTCGGGATTGAGGTTGCCCTTGGAGACATTACAAAAGGGCCGACCATCACTCGCTATGAGTTGCATCCCGCCCCTGGCGTCAAGCTGGAGAAGATCTCCGGCCTGAATAACAATATTGCCGCCGCCCTCAAAGCCGAACGCATCCATATCCTGGCGCCAGTCCCGGGCAAGAGCTCCGTTGGGGTTGAGGTCCCCAATGCGATCAAGACCAAGGTCATCATGCGCGATCTCCTCGAATCGGAAGAGTGGCGTAACACTCGCGCGAAAATTCCCCTGGCATTGGGCAAGGACGTCTATGGGCATCCAATCGTGACCGACCTGTCCGAGATGCCGCACCTCTTAATTGCGGGCAGCACCGGCTCGGGCAAATCCGTTTGCATCAACGCCATTATCTCTTCGCTCCTCTACCGCTTTTCACCCGACCAGCTTCGGTTCGTCATGATCGACCCGAAGGTGGTCGAGTTGCAGCACTACAATCCCCTGCCCCACCTGGTCGTGCCCGTCGTCACTGATCCCAAAAAGGTCATCCTCGCCCTCCGCTGGGTTGTAAGCGAGATGGAGAAGCGCTACCAAATCTTCGCCCGTGTCGGCGTCCGCAACATTGGCTCCTTCAACTCACGGCCCAAGAACAAGCCCGTGCCGTCTTCTCAGCCCGAGCTGCCTCTGACGGCCCGAAAAGAGAAGGTCGAAACGGGCGCCGAAGGTTTTGCCGTCGAGATCGACGAGGAGATTGTGGTGCCGCGGGAAGAGGACATCATTATTCCCGAGAAGCTCAGCTATATCGTGGTCATCATTGATGAATTGGCCGACCTGATGCTTGTGGCTCCCGCTGATGTCGAAATGGCCATCGCCCGGATCACCCAAATGGCCCGCGCCGCCGGCATCCACTGCATCGTCGCCACCCAGCGTCCGAGCGTCGATGTTATCACCGGCATCATCAAGGCCAACATCCCCGCGCGCATCGCTTTCCAGGTTGCCGCTAAGGTCGATTCCCGCACCATCCTCGACGCCATGGGCGCCGACAAGCTCCTGGGCAAAGGCGACATGCTCTATCTGCCGCCCGGCTCCGCCAAGCTCATCCGCGCCCAGGGCGCTCTCATCACCGACCCGGAAATCCAGGGGATCGTCGAATTCATCGCCAGGCAGGGCAAGCCCAGCTACGAACTCGAAATCCATCAGCAACTCTCCAAATCCACCTCCAGCCTCGACGAATCCAGCGGGTGCAATGAAGACGAGGAACTCATCGAGCAATGCATCGAGGTCATCCGCAGCGAGCAAAAGGCCAGTGTCTCCCTTCTCCAGCGCCGGCTCCGGCTGGGTTATGGCCGCGGCGCGCGCATTATGGACGAGTTGGAAAACCGCGGCATAGTTGGACCGAGCAAGGGGGCCGAACCCCGCGACATCTTGATCGATCTGGATGGAACTGGCGCCGACGGCCAACCGCCGGGAGAGGGCAACTGACGGCGATGGTCACTGCTCTGGTGGGCGAGGGGAGCGCGCACGTCCTCGTCCGCAACTGCGGCTTCCTCGAGACGCGGACGAAGGCGTCCGCGCTCCCACGACTTGCGCCAGGCGGCTTGACCTGAGCAGTTGCCGGCGATTAGCGCAAATCGATTTCTATTCTGTGCGCATCTGCGGTGGGGTTCTCATTAACACCCTGCTTCAGCGGGGTGGCTGGCGAGCGCCGGTGACCCTCAACCGTTTTAACGGTTTGCGCTACGAAAACTGTTGAAACAGTTGACTTCGCTGCAGGTCCGGGTTACACCCCGCTGGAGCAGGGTGTTAATGACAGAGGAGGCGCCACACAAGAGATGCGCACTTCTATTCTACGCTTGGAAATGCTCCCTTGTCTCCAGGCGGACAATTCGGTACCCTAATACGGTATGGGACTCACTTCGCAAACTGTCACGGTGCGGCCCACCCGGGATTCGCGCCGCAAAGCCCAGATCGAGTTTCTCATCGACTCCGGCGCCGTCTATAGCCTCGCCCCAGGCTCGACGCTGAAGAAGCTAGGGCTGCGCCCCTACCGCACGGTAACCTTCACGCTGGCGGATGGAACCAAGGTCAAACGCAAGGTCGGAGACGCTTACTTCGAAATCGACGGGCATTGCGGCCCCGCCCCGGTCATTTTCGGCCAAAGAAGCGACGAGCCATTGCTTGGCGTGACCAGATTGGAGAGCCTGGGCCTGGTTCTCGACCCCTGCTATGGGTGAAATTGTCAAGCGCGAGGCGAAATTTAATTCTTCTTTCTTTTCATCTTAAAGACTGTCTTTTTGTGTCTCTGCTTGGCGTTGGTTTTGGCTCGCCTTCTCCGGCAGTGCTCAGGCTTCAATGACCTGGCTTAACCTGCTATCCGTGCAGCCCCTCGGGCGCACACCGTATCGTTTCCAAGATTGGCCAGAGAAGCGCGCGGAACCCATTCTTTAAAACGGGCCATCAAAGACCCAGGGGTCGGTACGGGCCCCGCTACGCTCCAAAATGTTGTTGGGAAAAGCATGTGATTACATATTAGGTTGCCGCCTGTGTTGTATTATCGACAGCCGTATTATCTCTTCACCGCTTTGTCCTTGGCGGGCTGAAGCTTCAAGCCCAGATCCCGGGCCTGGCAGCGTCCCGTGCGCACCCGCCACCAATCCACCGCGAAGCTGCGGGCCATCGCGACGATAATCTTCTTGCGCCGCGCCCGGCTGGTCTTGGGATTGGACAACTCGGGACCCCATTTTTTAACCCCGCGATATTCGGGCTGAAAGACCGACAATCGCCACATGCACTCGACCAGCGCCGGCCGCAGCCGGCGGTTGCCCGCTTTATTGATCGAGCCTTGAAAGCGGCGCTGGCTGGAGCTGTCCTCGCTGGGGCACAAACCGGTGTAGCTGGCCACCTGGCGCCGGTTCTGGAAACGCTCCCAATCCCCCACTTCCCGGTCGAGGATTTCGCTCGTCAGCTTGCCCAGGCCGACGGGAAGCTCCGCCGGCGCGGCGGTTTGCACTTCCTCGGTTCGGGCGTTGAGCTCGGCCTCCAAGGCCCTAATCAGCCGGCGCAAGGGCTCCAACAGGTTGACCACAATGGCGGGAAGCTGCGCGCTGGAGGTCTTCCAAACCTCTTCCCGCCACCACTCCCCTTGAAGGTGTTCGCCGTAATACAGGGCGTGGCTGCGCCCTTGGGCCGCCAGGCGCAACCGCTCCTTCTGGAAACTCTCCCGCTGCCGCGAAATGCTCCGCGCCTGCTCCTGTTCCGGGGTCGGCACGCGCACGACGCAGAACTCGTCGTGGTTGCCGCTGACGTAGTGTTCCAGGTGCAGCGCCAATTGCTTGGCGTCGCGTTTGTCGGTCTTGACCCTCTTGTGGTATTCATCCCAGTCGCGCGGCCGCACAACGTAGTTGACGGCGCCCATCTTTTCCAGGTCCCGGTGCAGGCCGTAGCCGAAGGGTCCCGCTTCGTAGCACGTAAACACCCGCTCGGCCAGCGTGAGCTGCTTGGCTACCCACAGCATGAACTCGGCCGGCTCAAATCGCTGCGGCGGCTGTGGCGTGCCCCCATCGATGATCCTCACCACCACGTGGCGGTCCAGATGGACGTCGATCCCAAGCTTGATGGTCTTTGCTTTGGTTCCGGGCGTGCCGGTGTTTGCTTGCTTTTGGGTCTGTTCTGTGTTGGTCTTGCTCTCGTTTGTATTCATAGGGAGTCAGGTGTACTGGAGTTTCCCGCACCTGACTACCCATGTTATCT
>JBJKSV010000391.1:0-4284 GCA_046703605.1 Limisphaerales bacterium | reverse complement strand
CGAAACGTGCCGGGCGTTGGCAGCGTGAAATCCCAGACGGTGACCCGCAGGCTCACCGTCGTGCTGGGCGCATTTGCGGCCTTCAACGTGAGCGTGCCACGATACTCGCCTGGTGGCGTCCCTATCGGCGCGTGAACCGTGACCCAGAGCGGCTGCACCCGGCCCACCGGCACATCCACGCTCGGCAATTCCAGAAGCGGATCTGGCCATAGGCCAACGTATGGAACCCTGTAGTATTGGGGTTTCACGGTCTCGACGTACCCGACCTGCCGCACCGTCACATTTGTGCTCGCCAGCACCCCATCTGCCGAGCGGAGATCAGACACCTCGACCCGGAGATGCTCCAGGTCATGCTTCACCCCGGCGACAATGATTTGCCCCCCTTCGTATTCGTTGCGCGCCAATTCCAGGCGAAGCGAGCGGCCGAATTCGCCGGTGAACGGCACATCGCAGCGCACCTTTTCCAAAGAAGTGGCGACGCCAATCCGATAGGGGGCCTCACCAGGATTCGGGCCGGGGGCGCCCTCGTCAGCGCTGAAGCCCTTGCCAACCCACAATGCCAGAATAATCCACCAGGCGAGGGGCTTAGGCATTTCTGATCTTCGGTTGAGTGATAGAACTCGCTTCACGTGGATGGAGGGTGAGCCGGTTCAGTCCGGCTTTCAATACTCGAATTGCCGCCTGGGCCAAGCCGTCAGCGTCTCCCCGTCATGGTGGCTTACGGGATGGTTCGAAAACTCGGGTTGTGCCAGATGTCCCCCACCGCATCACGCAACCGACTCTGGGTTAGTTTAGATTTTTCGCCACGGATTTCGGAGTGCGCACGGTTGGGCCCACCTGGGTCGCCCGATCCAAGCGGAACATGCACAACAGTCTGGTTGAGGTCTCGACACGCCCCGGCCGCAATGGAAGCGACTGCGCGAATCTCCTCGGGTTTTCTGTGCCTCGCCAGAGTCTCCTGGCGCGTTGCGTACTTCGACCAATCGACTGACTGGTTGGCTTTCTCAAAAACGCCGCGCGCAATGCGATTCTCCTTGATGTTGAACTGAGTCCGATGCACACGGCAAAACAGCAGGTCGGGATCGGGGATAAACTCCGGCACTATGCTGTCGGCCATAAGGGCAGGTCGCCTCGGAACCAATCACAAAAATCTGTCATGCGGGTCGCTTGCGCATCTTCCACCGCTTCGAAATACCCCCTCGTGCCGTCACGGTCGATGGTTGTGCCAACCACCGACCAACCACGCGCTTCCGCCTCGACCTCCAGCGTGCGCCTTGGACTCGTCCAATCCAACGAGAGACCCCCGTCAAATGTTGGAGCGACGAAGGGCATGACGAGTTCCGGGCGGTCTCGGCGCAGTCGTGCAAGCAAGGAGAGGGCATTCGCAACCACGTCTAGGCGCACGGACTGGGCCGTTTCTCCATCCCATCCCGGTTCCAAGCTCAGGATCTCGCGCACCTTTTCCCCTAGCTCCGGGGATAGATGGTCTGCCAAGGCGGCGATCTGGCCGGAGAGCCTTTCGGAAAGGCTGGGGAGGCCACTTCCGAGGGTGTTGACTCCGAGGGACTGCAGTGGCTGGTGCTCTCCTTCCCACTCGTGCTGAAGCTCCCAGCTCAAACTTGTTATGCCGGCCCTTGGCTCTTCGAAAACCGAACGGCTGTACCAGGCGTCGCGGCGCGCGCAGATGTTCCACAGTCGTGAGCTAGAGAAGGGCCGGCAGGGTTCGTGCAATCCTGGCTCCGCCAACGTTGGCATGCACACAACGACAGTGGACCACTTCTCTGTCCCAGGTTGACAGGGCTCCCACCGAGAAGTTTGCGAATTCGGAAACCGAGATTCACCGAGCCTGTCGCCCGAACATGGCGTGCCGGCCGGTGGTGACAATGCTTCTGTTGCGTTCATACAACCCTGATAAACTATACAAGCTCGATGCCGAGGCTTCCAGCGATTGCCTTGAATCGAGGCGCGATAGCCGCCCAATAGTCGTCGGGGATGGCGCCTCGCGCACTAAATCGCCAGGCCATAAAAAGGCGGCCTTCCTTAAGCTCGGACGGGGCAACATCAAGCCGCAGTCTGTCGTCTGGAGCTAGCATCAGATCGCTCGCGTCGTTACCCAGCACACTCACCGCGACGGCCTTTACTCCGGCTTTTACCACAACCAACTCCTGGAAAAGCTTCCCAAGCTCGTCTCCTTCCGTGAACTCGGCGTGGCAAAACGCCGTCATGCGGTGTGTGACCTTCTCCAACTCAGGCAGACACCGGTGTGCCCTGGTCAGCAACTGCCTTATCAGCTCGGCATCACGTTCGTTTTGCCCGCCCGCGAGCGAACTCAGCAGTCCGTCCCTGCCTAGCAGAAAAGCTGCGTTGCCGTTCAAGAGAGACAAGGAGATCCCGTAGTTGAAGAGCCGATCCCCTTCGTTCTTCACGAAAGAATTGGCCCCAACACCATAGCTGGTAAACTCGCGAATGGCCGTTGAAACAAAATCTCTGACCACCTCCTCGGCGTACGGCTTGGGCGTCGCGAAATTAGACTGGCACGTCAGTCCGAAGTCTCTGGCCCTTACTTTGTGCATCTTGTTTCAAACAATAGCTGATTCCGGGCTGTGGACAATGCCAAATGCCAAGATCGACAAAGGCCAATTCTATCGGAGAAGTTCACTCCGCTCTTGAGCCTGCCAGCACCTCCTCGAAATCGACGATCTCCTTGATCTGCGTGAGAAACCAGCGGTCGATCTTCGTGAGTTGAAAGACCTCTTCCACCGTAAAACCGGCACGCAGCGCGTGGCGGATGAAAAAGACGCGCTCGGCATTCGGAACGCTCAGCTTGCGCGAGATAATATCGCGGGGCAGCACGTCCCGGTCGGCATAGACCTTGTCGCCGATGCGCCAGGGTTTGCCGTCACCGCCCAAGCCGAAGCGCCCGATCTCCAGCGAGCGCAAGGCCTTTTGAAGCGATTCCTTGAACGTGCGTCCGATGGCCATAGCCTCACCCACACTTTTCATCTGCGTGTTGAGCGTCGGGTCGGCCTGGGGGAATTTCTCGAATGCAAACCGGGGCACCTTCGTAACGACGTAATCGATAGTCGGCTCGAAGCTGGCAGGCGTCTCGCGGGTGATGTCGTTGGGGATCTCATCCAGGCAATAACCCACAGCCAGCTTGGCGGCGATTTTGGCGATTGGGAAGCCGGTGGCCTTCGAGGCCAGCGCGGAAGAGCGTGAAACCCGCGGGTTCATCTCGATAATGACCATCCGCCCGTTGTCCGGGTTGACCGCGAACTGGATGTTCGAACCGCCCGTTTCGACGCCGACCGCTCGGATGACCGCAAAGGAGGCGTCCCGCATGATCTGGTACTCCTTGTCCGTGAGGGTCTGGATCGGGGCCACAGTGATCGAATCGCCCGTATGAACGCCCATCGGGTCGAAGTTCTCGATCGAGCAGATGATGACGCAGTTGTCCATGCGGTCGCGCATGACCTCCATCTCGAATTCCTTCCAGCCCAGCAGCGACTCCTCAATGAGCACCTCTGAGACCGGCGAGAGTTCCAGTCCGCGCTTGGCAATCTCGTCAAACTCGTCGCGATTGTAGGCAATGCCCCCGCCAGTGCCGCCCAAGGTGAAGGCAGGGCGAATAATGAGCGGCAAACGCCCAATCTTTTCGGCAACGGCCCGGGACTCCTCCAGGTTGTGGGCGGTGCCGCTGACCGGCACATCCAGTCCGATGGACAGCATCAGGTCCTTGAAAACCTGTCGGTCCTCGCCCCGCTCGATGGCCTTGGCGTTGGCGCCGATCATCTCAACGCCGTGCCGCTCCAGCGCGCCTCCGCGGAACAAGGCCATGGCCGTGTTCAGGGCCGTCTGGCCACCGAGAGTCGGAAGCAGGGCGAGCTTGCCTTTAGCCCCAAGCCGCTTCATCTCCTCCAGCTCCCGCACGATGACCTTCTCGACACACTCAGGGGTAATCGGCTCGATGTAGGTCCGATCGGCGAATTCCGGGTCCGTCATGATGGTCGCCGGGTTCGAGTTGACCAAGATGACGCGGTAGCCTTCCTCTCGGATCGCTTTGCAGGCCTGCGTGCCAGAATAATCAAATTCACACGCCTGCCCAATGATAATGGGCCCGGCCCCAATGATGAGGACTGAATGTATATCGGTGCGCTTGGGCATAAAAAGCCGCGAGAGTTAACACCATTCACGGGCGGATGTCAGCTCTTTTGCGCTCTTTGGTCGCCGCCCGTGCGCATCTCATCTCTTTGGAGGTTGGCATTCCCCTTAACACCCCGCTGA
>JBJKSV010000390.1:0-2970 GCA_046703605.1 Limisphaerales bacterium | reverse complement strand
CTTGAGCACCGCCAAATCCGTTAAGTCGTCACGTCCGACGACTTTGGCGGTGAACTTGTGGTGCTTCTGGTCCAGCAGGGCCACCTGGATCTCGTCGGCCCCATCAATGACGTGGTTATTGGTCAGGATGTAGCCATCCGGGCTGACGATAACCCCGGAACCCAGGCTCGTGACCTTGCGCTCCGTTTTAAGATCATCCGAGTTGAGGAAGCGGCCTAGCGTCGGGTCTTTGAAGAACTGTTTGAGCAGCGCCGAGTCCATTCCCTTCTCGATCTTCTTCGAGAAGACGCTGACCACGCTCGGGGCGATTTTCTGCGCAACGGCGGCATAACCGCCGAGCGGGTTTGGATTGCCGCGCGCCGGCGCTGGGCTTGCGCGGTAGCCGGCGGCGGTTGGCGCACCGCGTCCAAGCTGAGCCGCCATCATCGAAGAAGTTCCTCCTCCCAAACCGAAGGCGAGGGCGAGCCATCCTATCATTAACATCCTTAACATAACGAAATCATCCCCTTTTTGTGTGACATATTTCCCGACTCTGTCCGCCGCTGAGAAGGTGCCTGTCTCTTTCGGTTTTCCTTCGAATTCCTGGTTCTCCTCGAGGCCCCAGGACCTGGCCGAGGCCAGGGGCCTGGGGGTTGGAGATCGATTCACGCATCGACCTCAAGTGTCACCTGCCCTAACCGCCGGAGCTGAGGACCTTGCCCAGCTTGCTGGCTGTCTCGGAATGTTTCTTTGTGTCATGCCGGCTGGCTTCAGGGTTCCTCGCCCGCTCGCCCAGGCGCGTCAGCTTCTGATCGGTCTCTTTCTCTTCGTTCAGGTTTTCCTCCAGCAGGGACAGCGCGTTAGTCTTTCCCAGTTCCTTGGCCCACGCGCAAAGGCTCCCGTAGGATGTAATCTCGTAGTGCTCAGCTTTCTGGCCACCGGCGATGAGAGCCGCGTCCAGGGCGGCGTTTCCCTCAAACTCCTTGGCCAGCACTTCTCCTTCGTCGATGATTCCTTCGATGCCTTTGCAGGACTTGCGTTTCGGGTCCTCCCCAATCCCGCTGAAAACGCGTTCGAGCCGATTCACATGCATCTTTGTCTGTTCGCAGTGCTCGTGGAAAGCGTCCTTCAACTCCCGCGATTCAGCGCTCTCTTCCATCTTTCCCAAGGCTGTGACCAGTTGGTGTTCGCAGTCGTAGATGTCCTTCAATTCGCTTAAAAATACTTTTTCCAGATCATTCATATTTCTCTCCTCCTATAAATTGTGCTTTCGCAACCCAACCTTATTGGCCGCCAGTTTGGCCGCCATTTTAATTTCCACCCATCACGGTCCTCCGCCAATAGGGAAAGGTCCGCACCACCGGCTAGGGCAAGACCCTTCGACGGCTCTATCCTTCTGTTCATGGGCCACTTTGCCCAGACCCACGGTCAGGACAAACTCCGTGCCAATAAATGGTTTACGGGGACTTTGTCACTGGCCGTGGCCCAGGCCTCCCACTTGCCCGGAAGTGATTGCCTCCCGCCACAGCCGCCAGCTAGAATCGGCTTCTCCATCGGTAATCGGCGAGGGGCGTGGGGCGGCAAATTACCGGTGAGATACAACCTATGAGAACCTGGATTCAAACAGCGGTCATTACGGCAATAACAGCTTTGGCTTATCAATGCCTTGGCGTCGCTCAGCAGCGCGGCGAATTCGCCGTCCGAGATGCCTGGGCGCAGCGGGAATTCGGCGAGAGGCTGCAGGATATTCCCGGCAAGGGCGCCTCTTTGAACCCTTTTGCGTTCTCCTTCCAGTATGCTGGGACCAACAGCGCCGAACTCCTTGGGCGGTGGAAAAAAGCCATGCGGGAAAGGAACCTCGATGCCCAACGCAGCGAGCGGGAACTGATCTATCGGGATCCGTATGGCGGCTTGGAGGCGCGCGTCGAAGCCACGCTTTTCAACGATTTCCCAGCCATCGAATGGATCGTGTATCTGACCAACACGGGAAAAACCGACACGCCGATTCTTCAACAAATCGAGGCCTTGGACAGCGCCTTGCTCGTGCCCACCTCCGGCCAAGCCATCCTCCATTGGGCCAACGGTGCGCTGGCCTCCTTTGACGATTTCGCGCCTCACGAGAAGGTGCTCAA
The DNA here is from genome assembly GCA_046703605.1 of Limisphaerales bacterium. Lineage (GTDB taxonomy): Bacteria > Verrucomicrobiota > Verrucomicrobiia > Limisphaerales > UBA8199 > JAJYHY01. The sequence continues at coordinate 859 of JBJKSV010000390.1, read as the reverse complement.
ACCGGGCGTCAACTTCCGCCTCGAGCCGGGCGGAGGCCGCTCCTCCAGCCATGTTCTGCCCTTTTTCAACATCGAAGGCGCCGGCGCGGGGGTAATCGCCGCGATTGGCTGGAGCGGCGAGTGGGCGGCGGAGTTCTCATGGACGGCTCCGGGGCGAGTGGCTATGAAGGCCGGCATGGAACATACGCATCTGCTTCTGCATCCGGGCGAGACGATTCGCACCCCGCGCATCCTGCTGCTCTTTTATCAGGGCGGCCGTTGGCGGGGACAAAACCTGTTGCGCCAATTCATCTTGACGCACCATCGGCCCCAGGTCAATGGCGAACCCCTGATCGCCCCCATTACCTGTGGCAATTGGGGCGCGACACGCGCCGCCGTCCACCTGGATAACATCCGAAAAATTATCTCGCACGATCTGCCGATCCAATACTACTGGATCGACGCCGAATGGTTTGGCAAGGGGGCATGGCCGGTGAACGTCGGTGATTGGGAGGTCAAGAAGGACCTCTACCCCAACGGTTTCAAACCCCTCAGCGATGCGTTGCGGAAGTCCGGGCGCCAACTGATGCTCTGGTTCGAGCCGGAGCGGGTCTATCGAGGGACACCCTGGTACAAGGAGCATCGTCCCTGGCTATTGGACAACGGGGGCGAGAGCCTGCTGCTCAACCTGGGCAATCCAGCGGCGCGCGAATTCCTCACCGATTTCATCTCCGCCAAGGTGAAGGAATTCGGGCTCGGCTGTTACCGCCAGGATTTCAATATCGATCCCCTGCCCTTCTGGAAACACGCCGATGCTCCCGACCGCCAAGGCATCACCGAGATTCGGTACATCGAGGGCCTTTACCGGTTCTGGGACGAC
>JBJKSV010000389.1:0-6760 GCA_046703605.1 Limisphaerales bacterium | reverse complement strand
GTGCTGCTGCAAAGGGTGTGCGTGGCCAACCTCGGCAGTGCAGCGCGCCAAGTGCGCTTCGGCTTGCGCCAGGCGCGCGAGTTCCCCTCCGGTCATCCTATCGAGATCGAGTCCATCAAGACCGGTTCGAGCAGACTGTTCGTGGACAGCATTTCCAATCGCTGTCTGTTGAGCATCACCGCCACGAACGCGACCGTGAGGTTCACGCGATCGGCTGGCGCCGCCGACCACCGGTCAGAGCCGATTCAAGCGCGCCTCCACGCGACGGTTTCGCTCGATCTGGCGGCAAACGAGCGCCAGGAATTTATGATAGCCCTGCCATCGCCGATGGTCCCGCCGGCGGACCGGCAGGCCCTTCTCGATTTGAATTACGACGCCGCCCGCGCCTGCACGCTGCGGTTCTGGTCGAACTGGCTGGATCGCGGCGCAGTTTTTCGCGTCCCCGACCCGGCAGTGAATGAGTTGTTCCGCGCCAATCTCTGGCATGCACTGCGGCTGCCGCGGCGGCATGGCGGCGTGGGCCCCAACGTTCCCATCGATCTTCCCTATTCGAACTTTGCCTACTCCCAGACCGGCACGCCCTGGCCCGTCAACCAGGCGGTGTACGTGGATTACATGCTCTACGACCTGCGCGGTTACAATCACATTGCGCAGGAGGAACTCGCGGCGATTTACCGCAACAACCAGGAGCCAAACGGCCAGTTTGGCGGCTTCGCCAACTGGGGCGTCTATACGCCGGGCATGCTTTACAGCGTCGCCCAGCATTACTTTCTTTCGCGCGACCGCGCCTCTTTCGAGGCCCTTCTGCCTCAGACACTCAAGGCATTGGATTGGTGCCTGGGACAAATGCGCGAGGCGGCCCAGCGCCCCGGGCCGGCTCAGGGTCTGATACTCGCTCCCCTCAACGACCTGTCGCACGACGCCCGCGCCTGGGCTTTCAACGAGGCCTACTTCTATGCAGGAGTAAACCTCCTGGGGCGCGCCCTCGCTGACATTCACCACCCGCGCGCCGCGGAATGCCGGGCAGCGGCCAGGGCCTTTCGTGAGGCCATCGCGCGCGGGTTCGGCCAGGCCGCCATGCTCGCCCCGCTGGTCGAGTTGCGTGACCACACATGGTCGCCCTACGTCCCTTCGGATGCGCTCACCCCACGGCGCCTTTTCGAGATTTGGTATCCGACCGACGTCGATACTGGGCCGTTGCACCTTTCGCGGCTCAAAGCCCTCGACCCGGCTGGGGTCTTGACCACCGCCATGCTCAATGACCATGAGGACAACCTTTTCTACAAAGGCTGGGGCATGGCCGCCGAACCGGTCTATAACCAGCAGGCGACGGCCTACCTCCTTCGGGACGATCCCAAAGCCGTCATCCGCTCCTTCTACAGCATGATGGCTTGCGCATTCAGCCATACTGTCTTTGAGCCAGTCGAACACCGATGGGGCTGGGGCCAATACTTCGGCCCCCCGAGCACCGATGGGGCCTGGTTCGAGCTCTACCGAAACATGCTGGTTCACGAGCGTGACGACGGTTCCCTTCTCCTTGGAGAAGCCACGCCTCGGGCCTGGCTGCAAGACGGCAAACGCATCGAGGTCGAGCGCGCCCCCACCTACTACGGCCCGCTTTCGATGACCATCGAGAGCCATGCGGCTTCCGGCAAGATCGAGGCCACCGTGAACCTCAGCGAGGGGAGTCACCCTTCGGCTCTGCTGATACGGCTGCGGCACCCGACCGGCAATCCGATCCTGTCGGTGAAAGTCAATGGACACGCCTGGACTGATTTTGACCCCTCGCAGGAGTGGGTCAGGATTCCTCAGCCTTCGCTGAATCATTACCACATCGAGGTCTCGGCCTCGCCGGCTGTTCGACCGCCGGTGGTTCCAGGGAGTTCAAGGCGCGGCCTGCTCCACGGCCTCCAGCGCGACAATGAACCTCGTGGCAATCGGTCCGAATAGGTTCGGGCCAAGGGAAGCTAAGGACTTATCACACGATAGAATTGCGGGCTGGCGCCGATCGGGAGAGTCTGCGGATTCTGGGCGCTTAGAGTGGTCCATTGCGTGGAGGATGACAGGGAATCGGCTTTCTGGAGGAGGAAACCGGGACCATTCGTCCAGGAAACCACGATGTTGCTGCCGCTCCTCTGGATGGACATGACTGGGGCTGCCGCGCCGGGAGGGGATAGCGGGTTATTGAAGTCCACCCAAACGAAATAGAAATCCGCGTCGCGCAAGGTGACGGTTCCTTCGGTGCCGCCAGCGGGGTCCACGTAGTGGGACTCAATGATGAAGGCGTTGGCGGGGGTATTGGTGCCGCCGTATTCATAGGACATGACGCCGGTGTCAACGACATTTGTCATTCCGGCTGGCTGATTGGCCAGGTAACCGCAGTCCTGGAGGAGCAAGACGCCATTGGTGCCGGTTTTGTTGGGAATCGTCAGGGCGTATCGCCCGGCAGACAAACGCTGCAGGTTGAAGTCGCCGGCCTTGTGAATGATCGAGCCATCGGCCCCGTGAATGTAGCCGCCGACGAGGTTCTGGGAGTCCCACGGGATGTAGAGGAAGGAAAAACTCGAGCCGCAGTCGTTGCCGCCGTCGGTGGCGTAGAGGGTCGGACCGTATTTTTCCTGATCAAGGTCCCGGATGGCGACGTACCAGCCCGACCCGTCGGGGAGGGGTGCATTGTTGGCGGAGGGGCCGCGGATGCTGTTGTGTTCGTCATTGCCAACGGTGAACAACACCCCGTTGGTCAAAGAATTGACGCCGGGCAACTTCAGGATGGCGAGGCCGCCGCCGGCAGGGTCCACCCAACTGAGGAGATTCGTGGGAGAGGTATAATAGTTCTGGCCGCCTTTATCGGCGAAACCCGAGGCGGCGGCGCCGCTGAACAGGCCCCAGCCGTCTCCGCGCTTCCAGTGAGGTTGCTCGAAGTTGGCGGTGTCAAAGGAGACGTCGTCGAAATACCCCGCTTTCCAGCCCTCGGCATAAGGGAACCAAGCCAAGGCGATGGGTACGGCACACCGTTGCAGGGAGCCGGAGAGCGGCCCGTCGCTCGCCACATCGCCCGTGACGAGTTTTGTGGTGCGCGTGTAGAATTGCGCGCCGCGGAAGTGGCCACCGATCATATCGTAGCCGGCGCCGGTGGCGATGGTATCAAGCTGGACGTAGGTGGCCGCATAGAAGAACGGACTTCCGTCGTTCCAGGCCTCGCCGTTCTTCCGGACCGTGGTAATGACGAACCCGTCATTAGGCGACGGCGCCCAGGCTTGCGAGGCGGGCACGGTGGGGTCCCCGACCGAGTATCGCTCGCGAAGCGGATTCGAGTAGGGGCCAAGGTTTTGGAGTGCGACGGCCGGGTCTTGAGGGCTGATCATGAAATCGAACGCCCCGGCCTGGTAACGGGCGGCGGAAAAGCCAGCCGGACTCTCACCGTCCACGCTGGCGATGATATCGCGGCCCACCCCGGAGTAGCCGTCACTGTTCCAAACGATCTGCTGCGGCGCGCCCTGGTTGGACTGAATGATGTCGGACGGGTATCCCATCCCGTCTGAGGGAAGGCTGGCGTCCCAGTTGACGGCGAGCACACGCGTGTCGGGGGAGGGGCCGGGGCCTTCGCTGGCAGGCACGGCGACTCCGTTAGTCGAAGGGATGCCGTGCGGGAATTGGGTGGGACCGTAATTCGCGTAAGTGGAGGTCACGGTGTGGGTGGTGTCGTTGATATCGGAGTTATGGGCCACGGTGCTCAGGCCCACATACACGGTCTTGCCGAAGTCCGGCCCTGCGGGAATGACCGTGAGCAACTGCCAGCCGTTTGTGCTGCCGGGGCTGGCGCCCTGAGGATAGTCAGTCGTGTTGGTTGTGGCGAAATAGCTCATGAACTTGTCCCCTTGGCGTTGGATACGCAGCCAGAGGTTCGGATAAGTGCAGTAGCCGTGGTCGGTCGTATCGCCGCCGTAAATCTGCCCCTTGCCGGGAAGGTCATCCGTGTCCCGGCTCGCATCCAATCGTCCGATGCTCTCGATCTGGCCATCCCGGCCTGAAGGCGCCAACGGAAGCGCATTGATTTGATAGTCAAAGCTGCTCGGATCGAGGCTGGCCCGTACCATTAACGACCCCTTGGGTGAATCCTGGCCGGCAGGATCGGTGGCCGTGACGTTCACGACCTGAACGCAGATGTCGAAATCCCCCGTCACCTGCTGGTAAGCGTAAGTAAAGGAATCCGGAGCGGTGTAAGTGTCCCCGCCGCCCGCGGTGATTGAGATGGCCCCGTCCGCGTTGGTAACGACTGTCGGCGTGATAGGATCATTAATATTGGCCAATGTAAGGCCCCACTGGATCTGCTGGGCCTGAAGTGGGAGCAGGGTGAAACCGCAAAGCACCATCCCTGTTATCGCCATGCTGCTCCGAAACCACCCGCCAAACCTGCGTATTGAAAAAGGCATCATAAGAACGAACACAATGATTCCAAACGTTTGTACCTGACCTCTGGGCTGATGCATGGAATATGCAAGTCTGTTCCTTTAAGATCAACATAATTCGTCACAAGGAAACTGCATCAGGCGCATCTCGCATTGCCCAAGGGGTTGAGAACAATCCGGCAGAGGGCCACTCCATGAGTTGGTTTCAGGATCTTTCCGAGGACAGGGTCCTTCTCAAGAACCGTCCTGTATGCGAATGCGCGTTGGCTGCGATGTCTTCCGGCGTTCCCTCGGCGACGATGCGTCCGCCGCCATCGCCTCCCTCGGGCCCCAGGTCGATGACCCAGTCAGCCTCGGCGATGAGGTCCAGATTATGCTCGATGACAATGACCGAGTGGCCGGCATCGACGAGCCTTTGAAGGACATCGACAAGGCGGCGCACGTCGGCGATGTGAAGCCCAATTGTTGGCTCCTCCAGAATAAACAGGTTGCGTCGAAGGGCGCGGCCCGGCGGAGCATCGGGCTGCTTCAATCCTGTCAGCAAGTGGGTCACGAGCTTGACGCGCTGGGCCTCGCCCCCGCTCAGGGTGGGGCTGGTCTGGCCGAGTTTGAGGTAGCCCAGGCCGGTATCGTTCAATGCCTGAAGCGGCCGCTTTATTCGAGGGGTGGCCGTGAAAAACTCAATCGCTTCTTCCACGGAGAGTTCGAGAACCTCGGCCACGGTCTTGCCGCGGTAAGTGATATCCAAGGTGTCGCGATTGAATCGTGTGCCATGGCAGGACTCGCAGGGAACAAAGGCGGGCGGCAGGAAACTCATCTCCAGCTTCAAGGCGCCCGCGCCTTCGCATTCGGGGCACCGGCCCTGGGGGCTATTGAAAGAGAATCGTCCCGGCAAGTAGCCGCGCAGGCGCGCCTCGGGCGTTTGCGCGAAGAGGCGGCGGATGTCGTCGAAGAACCCGACGAAAGTCGCGGGAATCGAGCGAGGAGTGCGGCCAATCGGAGACTGGTCCACTTCATAGACGGCTTGGAGGGTGTGATAAATGGGGGCAGGGGAGTTGGAGCCCGATGCGCGGACAAAGAGGCCGGAATCACCGTTGCCATTCGTCGCCGGCGTGTGATGCCTGCCTTTAGCTGAATCGAGGGCCTGGATAAGGGCCGGCAAGAGGCATTCACGAACCAGGGTGCACTTGCCCGAACCGCTGACGCCGGTGATCAGCACCAAACGAGCCAGCGGCATCCGAAGGGTCAGGTCCTTGAGGTTGTGCCTGCTGGCATGTTGGAGGAAGAGCCAACCGGGGTCTGTGCCTGCGCCACGCCGAATCGCGGGCGGCCGCCCGACGGCCCGCCGGCTCCCGCGCGAGGGGTACTTCCTGGGCGAGCGCAAGCATTGACCGGTGATGGATTCGGCGTGGCGAAGCAGCTCGCGCAGTGTGCCCGCCGCCACGACTTGCCCGCCATGCACGCCCGCTCCCGGCCCCAGGTCGAGAATATAGTCGGCCCGTCGCATCGTCTCTTCGTCATGCTCGACAACCAGCACCGAGTTGCCCCGGCCTTTGAGTTTGTCCAATGCCGCTAACAATTGCTCATTGTCTCGGGCGTGGAGACCAATCGTCGGTTCGTCCAGAATGTAGAGCACGCCGCTCAGATTGGAGCCGAGCTGGGCCGCCAGCCGAATCCGCTGGCCCTCACCCCCGGAGAGGGTCGGGACACCCCGGCCCAGTTGCAGATAGCCCAGCCCCACCTCGCACAGAAACTTGAGCCGCTCCCTGATCTCGGGGAGGATGTCGCGCGCGATCATCGCCGCTCTGTCCTTGAATCGCAGTTTATCGAAGAAATCTCTCGCCGCTTCAACTGACATCTGCGAAACCTCGTCAATGGTCAGCGAGGCAGCGCGGCGGCCCGGCGCAGGGGCGCCGCCGATATGGAGCCGCACGGCGCGGGCGATGCGATTCAGGCGGGCGCCTCCGCATTCGGGACACGGTTCCCGATTCCCTTCCTGCCATCCATACCACGACTCCTCGATGGCATCCGCGCGCGCGCCTCGCTCCACGTCCGGGAGGTAGAACAGTTCGCCAAAACCGCGGCAGCGTGGGCACCAGCCCTGGGGCGAATTGTAGCTGAAGATCTTCGGGTCAATCGGCTCAAACGACTGGCCCCAGCGCGGGCAGGTACGCTCGGTGGAATGAACTGAAACCGTGCCGTGTGCATCCAGGGCGATGAGCATTCCGTTGCCCAATTGAAGGGCCTCGTCAATGAGCTGGCTGGGCGTCATTCCCGATTCCGGGTGCATATGCATGATTTTCTGGTCCGGCACTCGGGGGGCAATGATTTGGCTTGGCGCCGGAGCGGAG
>JBJKSV010000388.1:0-3118 GCA_046703605.1 Limisphaerales bacterium | reverse complement strand
ATGAAGGTCCGGCTTACAGGGCCCGGCGGTGTTGAAAAAGCGCTTCACGCAACCGCAGCCTACCCCCAACTGGCCGCCGGTGCAACGCCGCCAATCCGAAGCCCCATTCCACCGCCCGCCCACCGGCAAGAACCAGGCGCAAACGGCTGCTTTCTGCTTTCTCTTCATCCCTCCTGCGAAGTCCGGTTAACCGGTCTTGGCCCGGCGCGCCGGCGCCTCTATCGGCCCGAAAACGCGGCGCCGGCCAAGGACCGCATCAGAGAGAAAGAATTGCAGTTATGAATGCCGACGACGGCCACCAGCCCTCGCGGCCCATCCCTGGCGCCGGTACCGCGGAGCGCGAAATCCCCGTCCGCTTCTCCCTCGCCCCCCTCCGCCAGGACGGCCCCGATTCCCTTACCCCAAACCCCGCCACCGGCATCCTGCGCGTCAACCTCACCCGCATCGACGCCGCCATCCAAAACGCCTGCCATCAAACCGTCACCCACGTCGCCGACGACCTCTTCCGCGCGGCCGCCCTGGAATCCGCCGACCTCTTTCCCCCCTCCGCCAACCAGATCGGCTCCTGGTCGCCCAGCGCCCTCCCGGTCTTCCTCACCCTCCAGACCGAGACCTCCGGCCTGCGCACCGTCATCGCCGAACTCGGAACGCGTCTCCGAAAGCCCTACGTCCTGATTTCGCCGACCGCAAAGCTCCTCACCGCCACCTCCCACGAACTGCTGGCGCATGACGGCGCCGCCCTGGCGAGGAGGAGTTTCGGGCATAATGCTGGCAGACCTGGGACGCTAATCTGCGCTGATAAACGCTAATCTCGATCAACTGCGCCGTGACTGGATGATTCACGGCCCGTGTTGAAGATCAGGCTCGGGGGGAGGCTGAAACGGCTCTTCCGGCCAAGGGAGCAGGCTAGCCCTTCTAGTGAGTGGTTTCGAAGTTCCTGTTCTGACTGGACCGGCCCCCTCGGGTCAAGGCCGGAATGGTTAGCCCCGCTAATCCGTGCGAGGCTTCTCGGCCTTGCGCGGGATCGGAGGTGGTCGCACGTCCCGTGCTCGAAATGGATTGCATCCGGAGTCTCGATTCGGTAATACGCGCACTGTGACTCGCAAAGCAAATAGGTTAAGCCACGAAGCGTGAACGCGTGTCCCCAGTGCCAAGGTCGCCGGGTGGTCAGCGGCAGACTCGTTAAACGTGGGGGCAGCACGGCGGCCGTCTTCCAGCCGGGCAAAACCCGTTTTGCCACGCTGAGCCTGGCCGGAGGAGTGGAACTGTCAAGCGAAAGCCACGCCTGCTTGGACTGCGGCTTGGTCTGGAGCCTTTCTAAGAAGGAGGATCTACTTCGTTTCCTGGAGAGTCACTGCTATGGATCCTGGAGGAAGGAATTGCCTTAGCGGACGTGGGCGCCAACTGCGGAATCGCGCCCGGCTCCGTGGCGCACTTGGTACCTCGCTGGTTGTAGGGAGCGATCGTGGTGTACCCGGGAATGTCACGGATCGCGGCAGGTTCCATCGCTGCGCGCTTCGCGGGCACGAGTGATACCGGTGGTGTCCGGGGCGTTTTTATCAGCGTTTATCAGCGCAGATTAGCGTTCCCCTTTTACTGGTGTGTCATCAGCGTTGCGGGGATAAACTCTGAGAGGATGAGGCGTTTCCATTCCAGCGTCTCCTTGTGGCCGAAGTTGATGAGGTAGCCGACGGGCTGGCGCGCGATGCGCATGTAGTTGAAAAGCTGGGCCTCGTGTTCAGGCGCGAGCTCCGTCACCGCCTTGAGTTCGACGACCAGGGCGCCAAACACAAAGAGGTCGGGGACGTAACGTTTCTTGAGCTCCCGGCCTTTGTAAAAGCATTTGAGTTCCTCTTTGGTGCGGAAGGGAATCGCTCGGATGCTTAATTCAATTTCCAGGCATTCCTGGTAAATGTCCTCCGCCAGTCCGTAACCGCGGTCGTTATAGACCTCGAAGGCGGCGCCCATGAGCTCGTAACCTTCTTGTTTGTAGATTTCGGGTTTCATGTCTTTCGGGTTTTTCATTAGCGTTTATTAGTGTGGATTAGCGTTACTGGTTGATCCAGGACAGAGATGGGAACGCTAATCTGCGCTAATAAACGCTAATCTCAGAGAGGAGCGCCGCATGTCAATCCTGTTTATCCTTGGCCACGCAGGGTCGCCGGAGGTCGGAGTGGCTGGGGCGGGCGCGCCGGTTGCTTTCTCCTTGGACGGGGCGGTTGGGGCGGGTTCGAGGCCTTGCACCGGCGCCACGTATGACCCTGGCCTTCAGCCTGAACGGTCTCGCGGGTGGCGGCGTGTTCCAGGGCGTTGCTCTTTGCTGGCATGACTGACACCATTGGTGTCCTGGGCCTTCTTCATTAGCGTTTATCAGCGCAGATTAGCGTTCCTGCACCGCGCCGGACCTCCTCATTTTGGACAAGTCTTGGACTGTCCAAAAGGGTCTTAACTTCCCTTCTCGCAGCGAGTTAGCGCGACGGTCTTCATGACTTTTTGGACAGCCCTCCGTTCTCAGAGGCCAGCGGCATGGAGCCACCGGCCCAAAGAGAAAGAAGTCATTATGAAGACCTTCGAAGAAGGAACGGAGACGGCATTAGAAGGAGGCAGGGATTCTCCGTAACCGGAAGGCCGTTTCCTGTCTCTCAGCGGGGCGTCGGCATTATGAGCGGTGGCCTTGAAACGCGGTCTCAAATTCCGTATCTCTGTGGTGAACGTGTGGGCGCGACGCTGAAGTGGCCCCTTTCTTATGCGACAGATGCTCATCAAAGGCGCCAATTGTGCGCTGCTCATCATTGCCCTAATCGGCATCCCCGCCATCACCAGCGTGGGATTTGGCAGGTTGCGCATCGCTTCGGCCCCTACGCAGCGGATGCTGATTCTATGGACATTATCGCTGGCTGCGGCCCTCAACCTCCTCGCCGCCATGGGCGGCATCGGCGATGCCCGGGGCCGCCGTCTCTGCCGGGACTGGGCCGTCGCATTCCTCGGCCTGCTGGGTGTGGAGTACGCCTACTTTCATGGCTACATGGACTTCCATTGGCTCAAGCAAGCGCTCTTATGGCTGAAGAGCCACATTTAGATTTCCGGGCCCGTGACCTCCGACCCCTGACCTCTGACC
>JBJKSV010000387.1:0-2734 GCA_046703605.1 Limisphaerales bacterium | reverse complement strand
CGCCGTGCGCCGGACCGCCGCCTTGTTTGCGCCGGCGGCGGGGACCGTGCTGGCGCTGAAAGCGGCCATTGGCCAGCGCGTGGCGCCGGGACAAACGATACTCACGCTTCAGCCCGCGGGCCGGCTTTGGCTCCGAGCCGCCTTCTACGGCAGTGACGCCCGTTCGCTCCGGGTGGGCATGACGGGAGCCTTTTCTCCGGCAGGCGGGGGCGAGCCAGTTGCGGTCAAGGTGGCGACGGTGTTCGGGACATTGGGTGCTGATGGCGGCGAATCGGCCGGCATGATCGCCGCCTCCTCAACGCCCAACTGGCTTAACGGTGAATTCGGAACGGTCCTCTTGAACGGCGAGACGCGGATGCTAGTCGCCGTGCCGACGCTCGCGCTTGTTCTCGACAGGGGTCGCTGGTGGGTTTTGGGACATACAACAAAGGGAGAACGACCCCAACCCGTTGTGCCGGGGCCGGCGCGCGGCTGGGAGACTTTGATCGAGAGCGGATTGAAGCCGGGCGCGCAGGTCGTAGCGCAAAACGCCTACCTGGAATTTCATCGCAGCGTCTCGAAGAGCTACAAGCCGCCGGAGTGAGGTCGTTCCAACATCTGCCCTTCAAGTGAAGCGCAGCGGACCCAAGAAACGCAAAGGTAACCGCTCCTGTCCCAAGCGTCAGGCGGCTTAACCAGTTACACGTAAAGATGCCCGTTGAAAGAAGATCTCGTCCGCTCTGGATGCGGCCCCTGGTATGGGTGCTGGTTTTCGGGCTGTTGATTGCCTACGGCGTTTACACCTTCCATGAGATTCCGGTCGAGGTGTTGCCGCGATTCGATTTCCCGCAGGTCAGCGTCATCACCCACGAACCGGGCGCCACCCCCGGCGAACTCGAAACGCTCATCGCTTGGCCCATCGAGGGCCAGATCCTCGCCCTGCCGAACCTGGTCAGCGTCCGCTCAACGATTGGCAACGGCATTGTGGAAACCAATGTGCGGTTCCGCGAAGGCACCGACGTGGAACTCGATTTGCAGGCCGTCAACGGCGCCATTGACCGCGCCCGCGCCCAGCTTCCAGCCTCCGTACAGCCGTTCGCGCAGATCATGGGCAATTCCATCAACGAGGTGGCGGATTATACGGCGCAGATTCCGCCAGACATTGCCCCCGCGGCAGTGCAGCGCGCCGTCGAGGCCAATGTCGCGCCCGCGCTCCGCGGCATCGCCGGGGTGCAACGCGTGGAAGTCTATGGGACCGGCGATGAGGCCTTGTGGGTGCAGCCGAATCTGTCCGCGTTGCACCGCTACCGCGTGCCGGTCACTGCGATCACGCAGGCCATCAAGGACCAGGTCTTGCTCAAGCCGGGTGGTTACATCACCGCCGGCCATCAGGACGTCCTCATCGAGGCGCGAAGCCTTCCGGTCCGCGTTGAACAACTCGAACAAGTCCCGGTCTCTGGTCCGAACGGCCCGATTCCGCTGGGGAACCTGGCGCGAGTTATCCGCACTGCGGTGCCAACTCACAATGCCGTGACCCTGGACGGAAGACCGAGCGTGGCCCTCACGATTTTGAAACACCCCTCCGCATCGACGATTCCCGTCACCAAAGCCATCGAGACGACATTAGGCAAAACCTTGAGCGAATTGCCTGCCGGCGTTCATTGGGTGCGCACTTACAACCAAGGCCACATCGTTCATATCATTGGCGCGGACCTGGGCCGTAATCTTGTCATCGGCGGCGTGCTGGCGGTAGCCGCTTTGTTTTGGGTTCTCGGGGCCGGACGCGGCATTTGGATGCTCTCGGTCAGCATCCCGCTGGCGCTGCTGATGGCCGTCGCCGCGCTCCATCTCGCCGGCCAGACCCTGAACATGATGACGCTGGGCGCCCTGACCGTGGCCATCGGCCTGCTTGCCGACGATGCCATCCTCGTGCTCGAGAGTATTTATCATTGCTGGGAACAAGGCGACGCCCATTGGCCTGGAATTTGGAACGGCGTCAAGGCCATCGCCATCCCCGATATCACCGGCACGCTGACAAACGTGTCGGTGTTCATTCCACTGCTGTTCGTCGGCGGACTGGCCGGACTTTTCTTTCTTCCATTCGCGCTGGCGATGACCCTGGCGCTCCTGGCGTCGCTGGTGGTTTCGCTGAGCCTGATTCCGCTCGGTCTGGGTTTTATTAACGCGCGGCCGCACACTGGGCCAACGATGGCAGGTCGGGCGCTGGAAAAGTTGCGCCAGTGGAACGAGCGTTTGTTCAATCTGGTGGCGCGCGGCCCCCGTCTGAGCCTGGTGATCACCTTTGGAATTCTCTTCGCCAGCACGGCCTTACTCGTGCTGGTGCCGTTCACCTTCTTGCCCCTACCCAATGAGGGCGCGTTGTTGGAGAGTTTCAGCCTTGCCCCGGGCAGTTCGTTGCTCGACACGGAATTGGCGCTGAGCAGGATCACCCGGCAGTTGTTGGCGGACCCGGCGGTGGCGCACGTCTTCGTCCGCATCGGCTCCGCCTCCACTACGGCCTATGCCGAACCGACTTACGCGGGCGAGATCCAAATCGCGCTCAGACCCGGCATCAGCGTCAACAGCCTCAACGGCCTCGGAAAGCGCATTACAAAGGAATCGCATCTGCCCGGAGTGCAGGTGTCGGTGGACACGCCCACGCTCGACCGTGTCGGTGAAAGCTTGTCCGGCCTCTCGCAGCCGTTCGTCATCCGTCTATTCGGAAATGATGTAGCCAGATTGCGCGCGCTTTCGG
>JBJKSV010000386.1:0-3121 GCA_046703605.1 Limisphaerales bacterium | reverse complement strand
GTTGAGGTGTGGCCAGCTCAATTTGAGCCAACAGGTCTTTTAGTGATGTGAAGGCCATCGAATGCTAATTAATCGTCAGTTTCCTGATACAAACCAAACTAAGAAAAGTTGCGCGGCGGGTCAAAGTATTTAACCGTCTTGCCCGTCCGGAGCGGCTCGCGCCAGGCCTCAATCCCTGGCGAATCCGAAATCCCAAGCCGGAGCTGCGGTTCACGAAATCGCTTGCAAATCCGGGCGGCGGGGCTATAGTGTTGGTTAAATCACCGTTGTCCAGGACGCTTTGGCGTGTCGCCTGATCTCTTGGGCTGTCGCGCTTTTCCCCACGGAGGGTGCGGGTGCAAGGAACCGTTTCAGAAATCAAACAGTTGCTCAACTCGTGTTCTATGAAAAATCGCACTTTGGTTTGCCCGATGGTGGCGCTTGCTGCCGCCTCTTTGTCGGCAAGTCTATTGCCTAACGCAGGTTTTGCGGCGGCGCTTCCGATAGATCCACGGACGACCGTTTCGGCCACCATGGATTATGGAATTGGGAAGGCTAACAACACTTGGTACGAGGTCGGGGTCAATCCCGCCGCCCCTACGACGGGGTTGCGGACCGGACTGGTCTCCAGCGAAGCGGATACCAACTCGACCTATCTGATTCAGCCGGCGACCAGCCCTAACGTGCTGATGCTCGACGGCTCTCACAGCCGGGGAAGGCTTACGTTCCAAACCCCTGTGGCGGTCGATGCCCTGTCGTTGGCCGCGGCCTCGGGCAACGGGGGAGGCACTGTCGGCCTGACACTGGAGTTTGCCGATGGCACAACGGCCTTTGTCGGGCCGGTTACGGTGGGCGACTGGTTCAACAACTCCCCAATCCTCGAGACAGTCAAGGGCCGGATTGATGTGACCGCCAATTCCTTCAACAACGTCGATGCGGCCAATCCACGGCTCTTGGAGGTCAATACCAATTTGCCCGCTGCCGATGCGACCAACTTGATTGCTTCCATTGGCCTGAGCTGGAGTGGCGGCGCGAACACGCACACGATGATCTTTGCCGTCAGCGGCGATACCAGCGGGACGGGCCACTTTGCCCCGATTCCACTGACGCCCGACACCTTTAACGAAGACATCATCGTGGGCGCCAAGGAAGTGATGCAAAACACCTACGAACAGCAGAATTTGGTTTCGGACCTGCCCAGCGTGGCCGCCAATACCGACACCAACCTGGTCAACCCTTGGGGCATCGCCTCTGGTCCGGCGACCCCGTTCTGGGTCTCAGATAACGGGACGGGCCTTTCCACGCTCTATGACGGCACCGGGGCCGTTCAATCTCTGGTCGTAAGCATTCCGCCTCCCGCCGGGTCCCAAAGTGGATCCCATCCGACAGGCATCATCTGGAACAGCAGCACCAACTTCGCCGTGCCGGAGGGGGCCTCGGAAGCGCCCGCTCACTACGTTTTCGCAACCCAGGAAGGCGCCATCGCCGCTTGGGCCAGCGGCGCCACGGCCTACCTGGCTGTGGATAATTCCGCCGCGGGGGCGGTTTACAAGGGCTTGGCCATCGCCAGCGCCACCCAAGGAACCAATACGGGCGATTTCCTCTACGCCGCCAACTTCCATGCCGCTACTGTGGATGTGTTCGATTCCAGCTTCAAGCCTGTGACCTCCGGCTTTCCCTTGATGACCACCGGGGTGCCCTTCTCCGATACCAATATCCCCTCCGGCTTCGCGCCCTTCAATATCCAGAACATCCAAGGCAACCTCTATGTCGCCTACGCCATGCAAGACAGCAACGGCCTCTACGCGGTGCGGGCCCCGGGCGCCGGCTATGTGGACATCTTCGACACCTCGGGCAAGCTGCTCAAGCGGTTTGCCGCCGGGGCCCCGCTGGACGCCCCCTGGGGAATCGCCATGGCTCCCGCCTCTTTCGGCCCGTTTAGCGGCCGGTTGCTGATTGGAAATTTCGGCAATGGCCAAATCAATGCGTTTGACCCGGCATTGGGCACATTCCTGGGCCCCTTGCTCGGCACCAATGAAACTCCTATCGGAAATTTGGGACTTTGGGGGCTGCTGGCCGGCAATGGCGGCAAGGGAGGCGATACCAATACGCTCTATTTTACCGCCGGGATTCCGGGAACCGGCGAGATTGGCGCGCATGGTCTTCTCGGAGCCATCAGCTTCCCTGCCGGCCAAGCCCTCGACGAGCCGTGGGAGTTGGGGCAGACGATAGCGGGCTGTTATCAGGATTCGTTCGAGGCCGCCACGCGTAACACCAATTGGGTCGCGGTCGGGCCGGGCGGGGATCTGTACCAGCAGACCAACAACGTGCTCCAGGTCGCAACCTCACTGGGTGACCCCAACCACCTCATCTACATGGGGCCGGGCGCCAGCAATAACGTGCAGGAAATCCTGGCTCGCGTCCGCATGCTCGCCTTTGGCACCAATGACGCCCCCAGAGGCGGAGTCGTCGTGGGAGTTAACACCAATATCCTCATCAGTAGCAGTTACACCAACTGGAGCGGCTACAACATCCAGTTCCGCAACAACCTCCAGGACGGTGTGCCAGGCCGCCAGTTCAAGTTCCTGGATGACCTGCGCGCATGGGGACCCGCCGGTTTGCGGACCAACATTCCCGGCGAGCCAACTCCAGGCTGGAGCGAGAGCACCTGGTATTGGCTCCGCCTGCGAATGGACCCCAAGGCGGACGGCACCAACGATGTATTCGGAAAGGTCTGGGTCGCCGACGGCCAAACCGCGGAGCCTGTCGATTGGCAGATGCGATGGGCCGATTCCTCCACCCCCAAACCGCTCCACTCCGGCTGGGCGGGTATTACCGGCTGCAGCAGCAAGGGCCTCTCTCAATTCGAGGTGGATTATGCCCTGATTAAATCCGCCGGAGCGCCCACCAACAAAGTGAGTTTTGGTGTGGAAGGCACGCCTCCTATTCCGCCTCTGATTCATGGCATAAGCCTTGGTCCCACGAACGACGTCCTTGTCCAGTGGTTTGGCGGCGCCTTGCAATCCTCCATTCCCCTGACCGGCCCGTGGACGGACATCATCACTAACACCCCTTATGCCGCCCCTATAGGAACGAACACTCAGAGCTTCTTCCGCGCGCGGCAATAGCCAGTCAGACGCGG
>JBJKSV010000385.1:0-7198 GCA_046703605.1 Limisphaerales bacterium | reverse complement strand
TTGGGCCATGCGCTGGGCGAGTTGTTCCTGCTTCTCGGAACTGACGGTTGGCGCGCTCAAAACCCAAAGCAGAGTTATCAGCGACCCGAATCGCTTGCCTCAGGCCCTTGCTCGCCGGGCTTGCATTTGCCCAATTCAACAATCAGGTCCTCGATGACCCAAGCCTCGGACATTTTTTGCAGACGGTCGGCCGCAGCCCCATGTTGCCAGACGGCGTAGGCCAGGGCCTTCAAGGGATCTTGCTGCAACGCCGGTTGCGCCATTAAGCCCGCGATGTACCCCGAAAGGACATCCCCGCTGCCCCCTTGGGCCAGATGCGGGTTGCCGCTGGAGTTGACCAGGACATCGCCCGTGGAACGGCCAATGAGGGTTTGATGCCCCTTGAGGACGACCCATGAATTCCCAAACCGCTGCGAGATATTGCGCAACGCGGCCACGCGATTCGTCTGGACCTGCTCGGAAGTGCCGCGCACCATTCGCGCCGCCTCGCCGGGGTGCGGCGTAATCACACGCACAGAATTCCTGCGGGGTGTTTCCAGCGGCACCCAGTCCAGGGCGCTGGCATCCACAACCACCGGCGTCTCCGAATCGCGCCATAAATGCCGCGTGAGCATTTTTAGCTGGTCCGGCACGTCGGCCGAGGCCAAACCTGGGCCAATAAGAGCGGCGTCGTGAGCGGCTGTCAGTTTAGCGCTTGGGTGCCATGGCGAAACCATCACCGCCTGGAGTTGGGGCGCCACCACGTAATAGACCGATTCAAGCGTATAAAGCGTAACGAGGCCCGGTTGGGCGCGCTGGGCGCCTTTCGCACTCATCACCGCCGCGCCATGAAAGCCGAGACTGCCGGCAAGAATGGCCAGGTGTCCGTAGGTGCCTTTGTGGGTCGCCACCTCGCGGACAGGCGGAAAATCCTTGAAATCCTCCGGGACAATCCATTTGACATCGCTGGTTACCGGACAGGGGACAAGACCGACCTCAGAAGCGACCTCAAGCCGGCCTACAAAGGGCCAGGCGTGGGACTGGAGCAGGCCCGTCTTGGGCGCGCCGACCGTCAGAGTGAGGGCGGCGCGGACCGCCGCGCCCTGGCTCTGGCCCGTATCCGCATCCAGGCCTGATGGCACATCGACCGCCAAAACACGCGCCCGCTTTTCATTGAGCCGCTCGATGAAGGCGGCCCATTCGGGGCTGAGCGGGCGGTTCAGGCCGATGCCGAAGAGTCCGTCGATAACCAGCTCGGCCGGGCTGGAAAGCAGGGCCTCCAGCTTGGAAAGATCGGCCGCGGGGTCGCCGACCTCCAACACATCCACCCTGCGCGCCGCCAAATGCTCGCAGGCGGACCGTGCATCCTCCCCGTTGTGACCCTTGCCCGCCAGGATGACTACGCGCTCCCCAGCCCGCGTCAACTCCAACGCGCGGCGGCCAACACACGCCCCCACCCGCCGAATGACTTCGGCCTCGGCCTGGCCCGAAGCCCAGGTGGCCCGTTCCCACTCGCGCATTTGCTCGACACTGATTACCGGAAGTGACATGCCAGAAACTTACATATACGCCGACCCCAAACACAAGCTTCAAGGGGCGACCCACCACCAAGGGAGTTAATTACCACGAAATACGCGAAAAGAAAAGAGAGGCAACCAGTAGAGTAGAGAGGAAAGCGCCGGAATGAAAGGCATGAGAGCCAATGACCGCCGCTTCCCTCTCCCTCGTCGAACCGGACATGCAGATTGCCCACATCCGGCTCTCGCCAGGGTCGGTGTCTATTCCAGAGAGCATTCACAACGTGATGAGTCCCAGATGAGCAAGGTGAGCATAGCGGCTGACACCCTCGCGCGGGCGCCAGCCTCGTTGGCTGCGTCGGTCCAGGTGGCGGCTCAGCCGCTCCCGGACGTAGGCGTTAATGGCGCGGAAGGCTTGGCGAGGGTAGCCAATATCAAAGTAATTGGCCCAGCCTCGCAGGTGTCGATTGACCCGCCCAATCAACTCCGGCATCGGGGTGTGACTCTGAGGCGCGTTGATCATCGCGCGCAGCACGACCCGTTCCCGCTCCAACGCCTTGCGCGAGGGTTGAAGGTTCAGATAGCGCTGGCTTCGCCCATACTGGTCTCGGTCATAGCGGAAGGTGCAGCCCAGAAAGTCCAGGCTCTGGCCGGGCTGCCGCAGGTCAACAATCCGGGTTTTGTCCCAGTTGATGTGCAGTCCCAGCCATCCTTCCAGCTTGCCTTCAATCCAGTCTCTGAGTTGAGGACTGATGTATCGGGCCACGACCACGAAGTCGTCCGCATAGCGAACCAGCTTCGCCTTGGCCCATCGCGCCGGTCCATCGGCCCCTTCGAAGAGGTGGTCGAACCAGTGCAGATAGATGTTGGCCAGCAATGGAGAAAGGACTCCCCGTACACAGTGGATAACTTCGAGTTTCTGAGGGTGATTCCTTTTCAGAGGCCCCGATATGGGGCTAGAGCGAAGGTGAAAGTTTCCCATTGACAAGGTGTCTTATATGGTAGTATTCTTATGTCACAGTGGCCAAGTCCTCGGAGTCCGAACAAGCTCGACGTGTGAATGCGACGCTCAGTTTACTCAGTCAAAAGGCCTCCGCTCCGGAAGTCATAAGCTGGCTTATGGATCGCTACAGGATCTCACGGCGCCAAGCATACCGATATTTTCACCAGGCCCAGACCGCCGGCGGGCCTGTGGCGATTCCGGAAGCCAAAAGGGTTTTTACCGTCAAGTTATCAGGATCCCTAATCGTTCAGGTTCGCCAGCAGGCTCGGCGCCAAGGGGCCACTCTCAGCCAATGGGTGGAGGAGGCTCTGCGGCGCTCCTTGAATGCGCCTCGAGGTCATGGCTGAGCGCAAGCCTCAACGCAAAGTCCGCTGCCAGAACCAATATGTGTATGACCGTCTGTCGCCGGAAAAGGTGTCCCAGGTTTATCATTGGCTGGTGCCAGAGAAACCAGAGCAGGATCCCCCTGCGAGGATAGCCATTGCTGAGAATGAAAAAGCCCACAGCCATCTACGCCCGAGTCTCTTCTGATCGGCAGAAAGAGGAAGGAACCATCGGCAGCCAGACCGCGCTGCTCTTGGAGTATGCCAAGGCACATGACTTGCACGTGCCTTCCCAATGGGTCTTTGAGGACGAGGGTTATACGGGAGCGACCCTGGCGCGGCCGGGTTTGGAGCGCTTGCGCGATCTGGCCGCCGAGGGGCAAATTGAAGTGGCGTTGATTTATTCGCCCGATCGGCTCAGTCGCAAGTACGCATATCAGGTTCTGTTGACCGAGGAGTTTGCTCGCCACGGCGTGCAAGTGGTCTTTTTGAAATCGTCCGCCGGTGAAACGCCCGAGGAGCGGCTGATGCAGCAGTTTCAGGGAATGATTGCCGAATATGAGCGAGCGCAAATCGCTGAGCGCACCCGGCGTGGCAAGCGGTTTCGAGCCAAGTCGGGGTGCGTGAACGTGCTTTGCGGCGCTCCCTACGGATATCGTTATGTCAAGAAAAGCGAGCATTCACAGGCTCTTTATGAAGTAATTGAAGCGGAGGCCGAGGTGCTCAGAAGGATATTTGGCTGGTACACGCAGGAGCTTTGGAGCATCGGCGCCATCGCCCGGAAATTGAATGAAGAGCACATTCCGACCCGCTCCGGGCGGGCACTTTGGGAACGCTCCACCGTCTGGGGAATCCTTCGCAATCCAGCCTATGCCGGCAGCGCCTGCTTCGGCAAAACAGAGGTCTGCCCGCGCCAGAGAATTACCCGGCCCTTGAGGCAGCAGGGAGGTTACTCGCGGCGTTCGAGCAGCAGCCGGGAAAAGGAGCGAAGTGAGTGGATCGAGATTGCGGTGCCGGCCCTAGTAAGCCAGCCAACCTTCGCCCTGGCCCAGGAACGCCTGGCACAGAACAAGCAACTTTCGCAGCGCAACACCAAGGAACCAACGCTGCTGCAGGGGCTGCTGGTCTGCGAGCAGTGTGGGTATGCCCTGTATCGGACCTCGACTCGAACCACGCGGCGCCAGATCCAGTACTACCGGTGTCTGGGTTCTGACCGCTACCGGCATTTGCGAGGGCCGGCTTGCTCGTGCCGTCCCATCAGGCAGGAGTACTTGGACGACCTGGTCTGGCAGGAACTTTTGCGATTACTGCGCACCCCTGAGCTTATCGAAGCGGAACTGGAACGTCGGCGAACGGCGAGTCTGAACAGCAGCCCGGTGCAACAGCGCCAGGAGCAGGTGCAGCGTGAGCTTGCAAGGTTGGGGCAGCAGATGGATAAACTGCTCGATGCCTATCAAGAAGGACTAATGACCCTGAGCGAGCTGCGAAAACGCTCCCCGGAGATCCGGAAGAAAATCGGGGCCTTGGAACAGGAGCAACAGAACCTGAAATTGCGGGTGGTTGAAGACAAACGATGGATTGAATTGAGCAACTGCATGGAAAGCTTTCTGACCCAGCTCAATGAGACGGCGCAGCAGATGATGCCCATTGATCGACAAAAGGTGTTGCGCACCCTGGTGAGGCAGATCACCGTGGGCAAGGACTTGATTACGATCCACCATTCCATTCCCGTCGGAGTTGGCCACGGGAGCCCACAAAGCGCAAGTTATCCACTGTGTACGGGAGTCATCACTCCGCCCTGGGGCGTGCCCTGCTTCATCCGCGTGACCGTGGGTGGTTTGCCCCCTTGGGCCGGTTCCACCACCGGTGCCCGCAGCCATTGCCTTATCAGCCCCAAAACCGAGCCATCCACTACGCGCATCCGCACGCAAGCCATAAGCTTGTCCCACGGAATGCTATCGAAGTAGCTGGCCAAGTCCGCGTCATAGACCGCTTTCTTGCCGGCCTTCAACTGCCCCTGGATGGCGTGCAGCGCGTCATGGGCCGAGCGTCCGGGCCGAAACCCGTAGGAGCACTCCTCGAAGTCGGCTTCGAAGATCGGCTCCAGTATCAGCTTGACCGCCGCCTGCACTACCCGGTCGCGCACCGTCGGGATACCCAACGGTCGCAGCTTCCCATTGGGTTTGGGGATATAGACCCTCAGCACCGCTTTGGCCTGGTAGGTCTTCGCCCGCAAGTCCCCTTCTATGTCGTCCAGAAAGACCGCCTCGCTTTGCGGCGTGGCCTCTATCTGTTCGATGCTCACTCCATCTACGCCCGGTGCCCCGTCGTTGCGCCGTACCGCGGCCCACGCCGCTTCCAGCACGTCCCGCCGATACACCAGCCCGTAGAGACTGTAGAAGCGAAACCGCTTCTGTTGTTTGGCTTTCTGTCCCAGCTTCTGTCTCAGCGCCTGAAGGCTGGGCGGCAGAATCGCTTCCCGAAAGGAAATCTCATCCACCGCTTGCTCTGTCGTAGGGGCTTTCACCTCAATCAGCTCCATACGCCTCTGACTCGGCATGACCCTGGCCAGGGTTCCTTGGCTCCATCCCGACTTAATCGAGACTTCCCAGCTACTATAAACCCATCCGACACCCCATTCCGGCCCGCCCAACGGTTATGGCTTCCCGCTGGAGGTTGTCCCAGGCTTTCGGCCCGAACTCCAGATGGGGTCTCCCAAGTTCCCGACGGCTCTTTCCGCGCGCGCTGTCTCCTCTCACCCCGGGGAGTCCGATCGGTGCCCACGGTCAATTCTTCCCGACCGATGCTGGCTTCACCATTTCCGGCAGGCTGGCCACTCCCAATTACGTGTAACGAGGCCGAACCGAGTTCGCGGGACGCTACGGCTCGCGCGTTTGCCTTCCCCGGCCTTGGCACGGCGGATTGCTCCCCCACGCTTCGAGGTCGGCTGCATGACTCTTGACCTGTTATGATGATTAACACATTTCAGTTAACTAAACACGACGACATAATTGTTTGCGGATTAGATTGCGCATAGGCGGGCCAATTCGTCGTTGGGCTGCGCCCATTTGAGGAATTGTTCGTCCACCTTTTCCACCAGGAACCGGAGCGCGGAGAAGTACACATTGTGAACGCAGTTGCGCCGGGTTCGCTTCCAAACCCGCTCAATGGGATTGAGTTCCGGGCTATAGGGCGGCAAGTAATCCAAAAAGAAGGTCGCCGCGCGTTCGGTTCGCCATTCCTGGTGCAGCTTGGCATGGTGATATTTGGCATTGTCGATGATTACGACGACGCGTCGCCCCTCCTGGGTGCTGACCGAGTGCAATTGCCGCAAGAAGCTCCAAAACGTCAGGCCATCAAACATTCCAGACTCTTTCTGGAACAACCCCAGACCGTCACGCAAACGCACGGCACCGAAATAGCCAACACTCTTGCGGCCCGGGTAATGCCAAACCACCGGATCCTCGTCTTCCCAAGGCACCCACATGCGGCAACGCGAACCATGCTGGCAGAAGTGCACCTCGTCCAATGCCCACAGGTCTATGGCGGGGTCCTGCGCCCAGATTTGGAGTTTTTTTTATGCTCGGCCTGCCTCTGGCGGTCGGCTTTACCCACCGAGGGCCGCGGCAGCCGATAACGCATGTCCAGTTGGTGAAATAATCTCTGGCACTGCCGCACCCCCAATGCAATGTGATATCGGCCCTCTAAGCACTGAGCCAGGGTCTTACCGTCCCAGAGATTGGCACTCAGACCGGCGTCGGTCGGGGGCTTGCGGATGAGCGCGCGCACTTCTTCAAGTTGGTCAGCAGATAATCGACCGGGGCGACCGCTGTGGTTGCCCTCGGCCAACCCGGCTAAGCCATGGCGGTCGAAGCGCCGCACCCAGTTGACCACGGATCGGGGCGAATCGCCAAAATACAGGGCAACTTGCTCGCAGGAAATGCCCGCCGCCACCAGAGACACGCAATGCAGCCGGTGATCGTAGCGGGCATCTTGATGGCGATTAATCTCCTGCTGTAGGAGAGCCCGGCTGTTCTCGGGGTCGAATAAGCATATTGGACGCATGCCGAAGCGTAACCCAAACAGGCATACATCCGCAATTAATTATGTCGTTGTGTTTAGAGCCGCCAAGCTAGCGTGGCGCTTTCCGGAACACACGGAAGGGAGAGGGTGTGACAGGGTATATTGACCGAAACTGCTTTTCGCCGGTTCGGCGGTACTGAGCGCTGCACGGGTGGGGGTAATAACAATTGGCCTGAAAGCTGCGGTCGGAGGATATCATCGCTGCCGCGCCGTGAGCTTCATCACAGGTTTCGTGTCGGCTGTGGTGCCTAATGCCCACAAGCCGGCTTCCAGCGCTTTCAGGTCAGCGGTTA
>JBJKSV010000384.1:0-4610 GCA_046703605.1 Limisphaerales bacterium | reverse complement strand
CCGGTTCACTGTTCAGGTGCCGTCGCAGATCCATCGCCAGCGCGTTCGCGGTTTCGTAACGGCGCGTGCGGTCCTTCTCCAGACACCTCCTCACGATCCAGTCCAGATCACTGGACAGTGGCAAGTGGCGGGCGGCAGGTGGCGAGTCGAGTTTAGGGCCAGCGGTCCGGGTGAGTCGTGTGGAAGGGCGTGGTGGTTCTTCCTGGCAAATAATCCGCTGTATTTCCAGGTAACCCGCGGTGCGCAAACGTTCTTCCGGAAAGGGCGTGGTGCCGGTCAATATTTCGTAGAGCAGCACCCCCAGCGAATAAATGTCCGAGCGCGTGTCCACGTCCAGCTTGCTCATCTCCGCCTGTTCGGGACTCATGTAGGCCGGCGTGCCGATCATCTGGGAGAAATTGGTGAACAACGTCTTCTCCGTCAGCCGCTGGTTGATGGCTTTGGCCACGCCGAAATCAATCAGCATCGGATGGGGCACCCCGTCATTGAGCGTGACCAGCACGTTGGTGGGTTTGATGTCGCGGTGGATGACGCCTTTCTGGTGGGCATGTTGAACGGCCCCGCAGACTTGGATGAACAGCTCCAGCCGTTCGGTGGTGCCGAGTTGGTTCTCCTCGCAAAACCGGGTCATCGGCACGCCGCGCACCAGCTCCATCACGAAATAAGGACGGCCCGTGTCAGTGGCGCCTGCGTCGAGGACTTTGGCGATGTTCGGATGTTCCATCAGGGCCAGCGCCTGCCGCTCGGCCTCGAAGCGGGCGATGACACTCGTGGTGTCCATGCCCAGTTTGATGATCTTGAGCGCCACTTTGCGGCACACCGGTTCCGCCTGCTCGGCCATATAAACTACGCCGAAACCGCCTTCGCCGATCTTCTCCAGCAATTTGTACCGGCCCACGACGGTTCCCGGACCTTCGCTGAGGCTCTCCAAACGTGATGAAGCAAGGTCAGCCTCGGCGGCGGCGCAGTCGGTGTCCTTGAGCCATTTGTCCGCGATGCCCGAGGCCCGGAGCAGGGCCGTCACTTCGCACAACAGGTCGGCGTCCTCCCCGCAAGCCTGCCGCAGAAAGGCTTCGCGCTCTTCGGGCGCCAGTTCGCACGACTCGTGGAAGAGCGCTTCCACTTTGGCCAGCCGTTCGTTCATGGCTTCAGGTGCAATGGAGATGACGCAGCACTATTCATCGCGTAATTCGCGGACAAAACCGGACAACCCTCAATCAAATCCTGTTCCGGCTAATGGACTGGAGGATGCCTGCTTTTGCTCGATGCCGAGTTCTTTGCACATCCACGCCTTGGCAAAGTCCCAGTGGCGGCGCACGGTCCGCTCGTTGACGCCAAGCAGCGCCGCTATTTCGGCAAAACTGAGCCCGACGAAGAATCGCAGTTTTACGATCTCCGCCTTTTCCGCGTCCGCCTTGGCCAATTTCTCCAGAGCCTCATGCACGTCCTGGATGAGTGCGTCGTCCGCATTGGGGATTTCGATCGCGTCCAATTCAACGCGCTCCAGCCCCCCTCCATGCCGGGCGGCCTGGCGCCGTCGCGCCCGGTCCACCAGGATCCGCCGCATGACCTCGGCGGCGGCGCCGAAAAAGCAGTGCCGATTCGGATAGTGTTGCTTGCGTTGTCCCGCAAGTCGAATCCACGCCTCATGGACGAGCGCCGTCGGCTGCAAGGTCTGGCCCGCAGGCTCCAGGGCCATCCGGGCCGCTGCCTGCCGGCGCAGTTCGTCATAAACCAGCGGCAGCAGTTCCTCCGCTGCTTCCGGATCGCCCTTTTCAACCTGCTCCAAGATGAGGGTGAGGTCACTCATGGGTCCCCCCAATAATAATGTTCCTGGCAGGCATTTGGCGATATTGTGTTTGAATTATCTCTTCTAGACTCGCGGGAGGTTCGTCCCTTCGGGGATCCCGGTTCGTTCGCGGAACCTATTGGCCGCTTTCGAGCACGAATGGCTCCCCGCGCTTTATCCGGTGAACACCAGTCTGGACCAATACAATCGTTGTCGATGGGGTACCAGACCGTAGAAATGCCCTCCAGCTTCGCTGGTCGTTGAATATCCAGTTGGATCTGGGCGGTGTCGCGTTGAGGGTGGTTCATGAATTTGTGCGAACTCGTCCTTGCGTCCGTGCGTTTTCGTCTCTTTAAGGCGGCGCCGCTCCATCTGCGGCCCCAACTCCCGCGGAGTCTCCAAAAGCAGATGATAGTGGTTGCGCATGAGGCAAAAGGCATGAATCTGCCACTCGGTCTTTTGGCACGCCTCGGCCAAGGCTTTCCGAGTAACCCCAACGAGTTACTTCCCCTTTCCCGCACCAAGAATTGGGGCGGATTTGCCAGTGGGTGCCTTGGCTGACACCTTTTAGGCGCTCACTTAGCTCGCTGGCGGAGCCTGCCATCGAGGTCGCCCAGCAACCCCTCCAGCTCCGAGGTCTGCTTGCTCCTCAGCTCCTGGCTCGACATCACGCTCAGCCCAAGTATCTGCTGGCAGAGTTGGATTCGCCTCTCCAGCCGGCCTCGTTCCTGTTCGGCAATGCTCATAACGCCTTCTCTAACTCTCTGGTTCCCTATCTTACGCACGAACTCCTTCACTGTCGAGGGCCGTTCAGCCTCGACCGCCAACGCGTAAAGCACCAGCGCCCGGAAAAGACCGGCCTTGTCCGGATGCGCCACCCGCTCCGCCGGCGCGCCCCCAAACCGCTCCAGCCACTCGCCCAGGCCACCCTCTCGCGCCTTCATCAACTTCGATGATGGTCGTGGGGGTGATGGATGGGATGGAAGGCGTCTTCTGGCATAATTCCCGCCGTTCATAGTCCGTGGAAGTGTCGAGAGCAACTCTATTCGAACAAGTGCCACCCATTGGCCGATCCACTCGCAGCCAGCTTGACGTGGTAGATCGCTCCGGGATATTGAACGTATTACACAAGGGTGGGAAACATTCTCAAGATTGCCAAGGGCAGGTTCTTCTTGCCATTGTCCCTCATTGAGGCAAACGATGGCACGCCTTATTGGCAGCACGGCCATGCG
Source organism: Limisphaerales bacterium (assembly GCA_046703605.1). Lineage (GTDB taxonomy): Bacteria > Verrucomicrobiota > Verrucomicrobiia > Limisphaerales > UBA8199 > JAJYHY01. The sequence goes on along the minus strand of JBJKSV010000384.1, from coordinate 1,589 downwards.
TCGGAAAGAAGTTTCATTTGCGTCACCACGCAGCATTTAACGCGCGAGCAGTTGACGCAGTTGAATGATGAAGTGGGCGCGAGCCGTTCGCTGCTGATTTGCTGCGGCTCGTTCCGGGGCAAGGCGGAGCAATTTCCAAACCTGGAGATCAAAAAGATTCCGAAGGCGGTGCTGGCGAAGTGCGAGTGGGGCCACGACGATTACAGTTTGCAGGTTGAGAACCTGCCGAAAGCGCCGCCGCCGATGGGGCAGCAGGAAACGGATTTGATTTAACCACAAAGAACGCAAAGAACACAAAAAGGGGGAAATCCTATGAGAGACATCAAAACGTTGAGCGACCAGGTGCGACAGACGGCGTATGACATCCACGTTTATCACGGGCACGGGCATCTGGAAAAAGTCTATGAGAACGCGCTGGCTCACCGGCTGCGGAAGGCTGGGCTGGACGTGAAGCAGCAACACCCCATCCAGGTTTTTGACGAGGACGGGACTTTGATTGGGGATTATCTGGCTGACTTGTTCATCGAGGGAGTCTCAATCATCGAGTTGAAAACCGCCAGAACCCTTGCGCCAGAGCATGAGGCGCAGATTCTCGGATACTTGAAGTCCGCCCGGGTGGAGCATGGCCTGCTGATCAATTTCGGGTCTTACAAATTTGAAATCCGCAAGTTTGCGTGGAGCGAGAACCAACCACAGAGAACGCAAAGGGCACAAAGAATCTTTGGTCTTCTGGTTTTTGCGTTTTCTGCGTTCTTTGCGGTTAAATGAATATGGCTAAAGAACCAGGGGGCCGGGATGCTCCCTCATGGGGACGTCCGCATAAGCGCCCCCTTTGACAAGGCTCCGGGCCTGTCTCTTGCCAACGGCGCCCTCCTCTGCGATAATAACGCGTGAATTCCACCGATCGCGCTAAGCCGCGTGTCTTATGCAGAGTTCGCGGAACACCCTTCCCACCGGCGGAGGGCGGCCGCTAAGAACGGAGGCTCACATGAGCGCCAGACTCCTATTGGTTGAAGACAACGAGATGAACCGTGACATGCTCTCGCGCCGACTCGAGCGCAAGGGCTACAACGTCGCCGTGGCTGTGGATGGGCAGGAGGGCCTGGACAAGGCCAAAGCCGAAAAGCCGGATCTGATCTTGATGGACATGAGCCTGCCGGTGCTCGATGGCTGGGAGGCCAGCCGCCAACTCAAGGCCGACGCTGCCACCAAAGCCATCCCCATCATCGCCCTGACCGCCCACGCCATGGCCAGCGATGAACAGAAGGCCCGCGAGGCCGGGTGCGACGATTTTGACACCAAGCCGATCGAATTGCCCCGGCTGCTGGGTAAGATCCAAGCCCTGCTCAAACCGGGCGAGTGCGCGCCGACTTCATGAGGTCGTCTTTGGCGCCTCTCCGCAAAGGCCTTGCCGCAAGGCCCGGTCACGAGGCTTTGTCTGAACCGGTGGCTGGTTGCGCCGGCGAACAGGGGTGAATGTGAACTGGTTAGGCGCTCGAGCCAATGTCGAACTCGATGAGGGTTTTGAGCCGCTCGGGGTGCGACATGCCCCCGAGGTGCAGGATGAAGTCCCCATCCCTGTAGAGACC
>JBJKSV010000383.1:0-2952 GCA_046703605.1 Limisphaerales bacterium | reverse complement strand
GTTTCTCGCCGCCGGAGAGGTCGTGAACGCCACGGCGCAGGAGGTGCTTGATTCCGAGGGCATCGGTGACATGTTCAAAGGTCAGCAGAGGATTGTCACTGATCCGATGGCGATGTCCGTAGAGCAGGTTGCGGCGCACCGACAGATGCGGGAACAACGCCAGGTCCTGCGGTACATACCCAATGCGGCGGTAGCGCGGCGGCACGAACACGCCCTTGCTTGTATCCGTCAGGGTATGCCCGTCCAGTTGAATCAAAGCCGAGGCGGGGTGGCGGAGGCCGGCCACGAGTTCCAGCAGGGAAGTCTTGCCCGCGCCTGAAGGCCCAAAGAGCACCGTTGCGGGCTTGTGGACGTCGGTCTCGACCTCGAGGGTGAACGAGGCCAGTCGAAGCGATATCTGTTTCAGCCGCAGGTTCATGGCTTTTTCCGGCGGCGCACCAGGAGTTCGCTGCCCCAGACCGCGGCAAAGGCGAACACCACCGAGACGGCCAGCAGGCGATAGGCCACGGCGTCGCGCCCCATATCAACCGCATGGAAGATGGCCAGCGACAACGTCCGGGTCTGGCCCAGGATATTGCCCGCCACCATGATGGTCGCGCCAAATTCGCCCAGCGCCCGCGCGAAGGCCAGGATAGCCCCGGCCACCACGCCGCGCGAGGCCAGCGGCAGGCTAATCGTAAAGAAAACGCGGAGACTGCCCGCCCCCAATGTCCGCGCGATCTGCTCCAGGCGCGGGTCCACTTCCTCGAAGGCGGTGCGGGCGGAGCGGACGAGTAGCGGGAAGGACATGACCGCCAAAGCGATGAGGACCGCCCGCCAGGTGAAGACGATGTCGAAGGCGAATCGCGAGTAAAGAAAGTGGCCGATAGGCCCATTCCGGCCCAGGAGTCTCAACAGGATGAGACCCGTTGCCACCGGCGGCATCACCAGTGGCAGCGTGACCAAGGTCTCGACCAGAGATTTTCCCGGCCACTTGCCACGCGCCAACGCCCAGGAAATCGCCAGCCCAAACGGCAAAATCACCACCGTACTCAGCGCCGCCACCCACGCGGTGAAAAAGACAATTTGCCATTCCTGGGCGGACATGCGCGCTGGCTCAGTGGAGCACGACAAAGCCGCAACGTTTAAAGACCCGCCGCGCAGCCGCCGACTCAAGGCAGGCCGCGAATCGGCGAGCGGAGGCCGGCGATTTCGTGTCGTTGAGAATTGCCATCGGGTAGCTGATTCGCGGCCCTTGCGACGCCGGGATTTCACACGCCACTCTCACTCGCTTTGAAACCGCCGCGTCCGTCCTATAGACCATCCCCGCCTCGACGTTGCCCGACGCCACGGCCGCCAGCGCCGCCCGCACGTTCTCGGCCGGCACTACTTTCGGTTTCATCGCCTCCCAAATCCCTATCTTCTTGAGATAATCCCTCGCATAGACACCCGCCGGAACCGCCTCTGGATCGGCTAAGGCGACCCGCTTAACCGCCGGGTCGGCGAGCGCCTTTGGCGAATCGAGCTTGAGCCGGCTGTTGCTCGGGACCACAACCACCAGCGTGTTCGAGAGCAGCGACTTGCGCGTCCCCTTGAGAATCAGGCCCGCCTTGGCCACCCAGTCCATCTTGGCCTCATCGGCTGAGAAGAACAGGTCCGCCGGTGCGCCCGCCTCGATCTGCCGGGCCAGCAGGCTGGAAGCGGCGAAGTTGAAGAGCACTTTCTCCCCCGTTTGCGCGGCATAGTTGGCGCCAATCTCCCTGAGCGCGTCTGAAAGGCTGGCGGCGGCAAACACCATCAGAGGACGCGCGGAGGCCGCAAACGAAAGGAAGCAGAATACGAACGGGAGTAGAAAGCCAAACCTGGAAAGAGAAAGGCCCCGGACCGAACCCGGTTTCCAAATGGGGCCTTCCTCGGGGATCGTCAGCTTCTCTAACATTTGTTGGAGTATAGCCTGACCTGCCGAGGTATCAAGAAATCCGCGGGCGGCGGGTGTGGCGCGCAGTTTGGCTGGACCACCACAAAGGGCCCGGCTCGGTATTTAGACCGGCCCGGCCGATTCGGCGACAGGCATTGGCGCTGGCCTGCGGGAGAGCCGCGAGGCCGCCAGGCCACGCCAGTGGTTGACCCTCCGTTGCAGCGCATCCATGTAGCAGTAGAAGACCGGGGTCAGATAGAGGGTAACGAGTTGAGAGGTGAGCAGCCCGCCCACAATGGTGAGGCCCATTTGCCGGCGGGCCCAACCGCCGGCGCCGGCGGCGATGGGGATGGACGCCATCAGTGCCGCCATAGTCGTCATCATAATGGGCCGGAACCGAATGAGGCAGCCCTCAATAATGGCATCGACGGGGCTCTTGCCCTCGTTGCGCTGGGCGTCGAGGGCAAAGTCGATCTGCATGATGGCATTCTTCTTTACGATGCCGATAAGCAGGATCAGGCCGACAAACGAGTACACGTTCAGGTCATTTCCGAAGATGATGGCGATGAGCAGCGCGCCCAATCCGGCGGAGGGCAGGCCGGAGAGGATGGTCAGGGGATGGACAAAACTCTCGTAGAGAATGCCCAGCACGATGTAAATGAACACGATTGCCAGGATGAGCAGCAGCCCCATGCCGGCCAACGAAGATTCAAAGGCCTGAGCCGTCCCCTGAAAACTGTAGGTTACCGTTGGCGGCAGGACCTGGGGGGCCACCGCCGAGATCTTCTCTATGGCCTGGCCCAGCGAGACGCCGGGGGCGAGATTGAAAGAGATCGTCACCGCGGGGAGCTGGCCCAAATGGCTGATACTCTGCGGGCCGACATTCTCCGTCAGCTTGCCCACCGCGCTCAAAGGCACCAGCCGGCCCGTCGAGGAATGGATGTAGAGCTTGGCAATCGCCGCGGGGTCCGCCTGGTCCTTGGGGTCCAACTCGATGAGGACCTTGTACTCATCATTGGGCGCATAGATAGTTGAGATCCACCTGGGACCAAAGG
>JBJKSV010000382.1:0-6003 GCA_046703605.1 Limisphaerales bacterium | reverse complement strand
GTATCAAGGGCTTGCGGTGCCGACGGCGGGGTTCGTCGCTCTGGGCTGGCTCGCCTTGGGGGGCGGGCTCTATTCGCTCCGGTTCTCCCGCCGGGCACTGGTCTTTGACGCCTCGGCCGAGGCGATTGACCCCCTCCTGATGAAATACCGCGGGCGCAACCCGCTGGTGCTCGTGCCAATGCGCAACGCGGCCAATGCGGGAACCCTCGTTGACGTTGCCAATGCCATCAGCGCACCGGGTGTGAGCCGGGTGATGGTAATAACCGTGGTTGCCCCTCCGGATAACTGGAAAGTTGGCGACGAACCAGAGAACCTGCTCGCCGCACAAGTCGTGTTGCGCCAGGCCATGACGGCCTCCTTTGCCGCCGGTCTCGCCCCGGAAGCACTGATGAGCGTTTCGGCCAACCACTGGGAGGAAATTCAGCGAGTCGCCCGGCTGCATCGGTGCGAAAGCGTGCTCCTGGGCCTGCGCAACGTCAATGATCAGAGCGCCGACCCACAGTTCGACCGCTTTCTGAGCACCCTTCCGTGCGACGTGGTGGTGTTGCGCGCGGCCCCCGGGTGGAGCTTGGATAAAACCCGCCGCATCCTGGTGCCGGTAGGAGGACGAGGGTTGCACAGCCCACTGCGGGCACGCCTGCTTGGGAACCTGCGGCGCCGCATCCAGGTCGAAACGACTTACCTCAGCATACTGCCGCCTTCCGCCCTCCCGAACGACACGCAACGGGCGCGACAACGAATCCGCATCTGCGTGGAAGACGAGGTGGATGGGAACGCCGCGTTAGTCGCGGAACATCACGCCGATCCTGCCGGACAAATCATCGCCGGTGCGGCCGACCATGACCTCGTCGTGTTGGGCCTGCAGCAGTCGGGTGGCCTCAAGCGCGTCATTGGCGATTTCATCCTCCGCATCGCTCGTCACACCGACTGCACACTGATCATCCTGGGGCACAAGCCCCGCCCCTGACACACCCGGGTGGCTCCTGTGGGCGGCGTCATAGCTGTTCCGCTTTCGGCCTTGACCTGCTGGCTAGGAGGACTATTATTGCAGGGAGAACCAACGGAAAGGAGTAAGCTATGCCAGTCAAGAAGCTGAAAGAATTCCTGGACCAGGAACGCGTGAAGTACGTCTCCATCGTTCATTCCCCCGCCTATACCGCTCAAGAGGTCGCCGCCTCGGCTCATGTGACGGGGCGCGAACTGGCCAAGACTGTTATTGTGGAGTTGGATGGGAAGCTGGCGATGGCGGTATTGCCCGCAAACCGCAAAATCGTCCTCCAGGACCTCCGGGAGATAACCGGCTCGGACGAGGTCAAGTTTGCCTCAGAGGAGGAGTTTAAAAAGAGATTCCCGGACTGTGAAACGGGCGCGATGCCGCCTTTCGGCAATCTCTACGGGATGGAGGTATTTGCGTCCGAGTCGCTTGGGACGAGCGAACAAATCGCCTTCAACGCCGGCTCGCATACCGAGATTATGAAGCTGGCCTACAGCGACTTCGAGCGGCTCGTCCATCCCAAAGTATTGAGCTTCACGACCTGAGCTTCAACCGGGATAGCCCGCGATGTAGGTCTGCAACTGGTCGATCGTCGTGCTCTGGGCGGAGATGATCCAGTTGACCAGGTCTCCGATAGAAACGACGCCGACGATCCTGTCCTCCTCGAGCACCGGCAGATGACGGATGCGATGGTCGGTCATCAGGTGCAGGCATTCTTCGACGGTGTGGGAGGGGCCTACGTGGAAGACCTGGCCGGAGAGGATTTCCTTGACGGCGGTCTGCCGCGAGGACTTGCCCTTGAGAATGACTTTTCGAGTGTAATCACGCTCCGAGATAATGCCCACGAGCTTGTTTTCATCGGTCACAAGCAGGGCGCCTACATTCTTATCGGCCATCATCTGGACGGCCTCGAAGACGGTCGCATTGGGCGCGATGCTCCAGACGGTATTGCCTTTGTGATTCAGGATTTCGTCGATTGTGGCATTAGCATTCATTAGGAGGGTAACTCGTTGAATGTGGAACCGGGATAGACCCCCGCCCTCGGCTTGGAAACCTGGCTGGCGGCGCCCCGCGCCGCCCTGGGCAAGTACTCACCGGTCTTCATGGTCTCTTACCTTAGCGATGATAACCGCTAAATCAAATTATCATTCAAGGAAAAATAAAGCAAAACAATTTCGCCCCCCCGGCGGGGGCAGGATGAGGGGGCGGAGTGCGCAGGTATTGCAGGCTTCGCGGATGGATGCCTGGTCTGGCCCATGCTGTTGTTTGGATTCCAAAGACGTTGGCCGTGCCTCCAGGTGAGTTCAGGTTACCGCTGATTCGCCGTCCGGCGGTGGCGGAGTGGAGTGTGCGCCCCGAAAGTAGGCCGACGCCGGGCGATGAAACAGGAAATAGGCGATCACGCCCAGCAGCAAACCATGGACGATGAACTCTGACGCGGAGTGAAGAGCGCTCAGAGCGACATGGAACATGAGCCATGCCACGAGGAGCCACCGCGCCCAATTGGCGCCTCGCAGCAGGAAAGCCCCGCCGATCACGGCCAGGAGCCGGACGAAGAGCACCCAGAAGTCGCCCTGCTGATAGCGGCCGGCCCTCGCCAGCTCGGCGCCGTGGTAGGCCAAGCCCACGACACCCGCCAGAAGGAAGATGCCGCTGATCACCGTGATCGAAATCGGGCGCTTCGTTTTCGCCATATCGCGGGCCGGGTCAAAACTGGTTACGCCCGTGAGATTACCCCTGATTTGGGGCGATGGCAAACCGGTCACGGATCTCGCGCAGCCGTTACGAAGCTTGTCAACGCCCTCGCTACCGAGAGATCAGATAGTAAATGGTGTTGGGACGGAGGTCGATGTGCCGGGCATCGCCGATTGTGCGGACGGGGCAGCCGTTGAAATCCAGCGCGGTGACCTTAAGCCCGGCCGCGTCGGGCCGTTTGAATTCCACCGTTCCTTCGAGGTCCCTCACCAGCCAGGGGTCCCTGCCAATATTCAGGATGCGCTTGGTTCCCGGCCCGGCGGGCTCTGTCGCAAAGCCGGTGGCCTTCTCCTCGGACATCACCTGCAGGAGAATCCTTCCAGAAGTCGCCAGCGGTTTGTTGTCGAGGGCCACGGCAACGATATGACCAAGGTCCATCCCGGACGAAATCGAAAGCCCCTTCGTCTCCACTTCGCCGGCGAGTTTGAGACACCCGCTGACACCTTGCGCCTGGGGCGCGTTGATAGTCAGCACTCCCTTGCCGTAGTCGAGTCTGAGTTGGCCATTGCTGCTGACAACAGTTTGCCGGGCATGATCGATCAGCGGCCTGAGGTCCTGAACCTGAACCGAACCCGGCTTATCCGTGAAACTGACGTCCGCTCGGCCGGCATAATGCAGGAGCGGGTCCAAGCGCGCGCCGGGTTTAACCTCCGCCGTATCAGGGATATCCTTGAGCCGCAGTTCGTCCAAGGAAGCGCCTTGGGGCAGGGGGGTGCCTTGCAATTGGAGAAGGTCGTTCGTATTGAGCCTAATGTCGGCAAGTACGGCGCCGGGCGACACCAGCCCTCGCCGGAAAATCAGGGCTGCGGCCGGGAATTGGCCCATCATGGCGGGCGTCATCAGCGTCCAGGGCTGCATGAAATAGCCCGGCTTGACCGCCCAATCCGCGCCATCCAGGGCAAAATGAACAATGGCATCACTGTCCTGGAGCGCGCCATAAACGGCGAGGTAAAGGGGCGCCTCACTGCGGAATCGGTTGGGGCGAGTCCACGTGGTTTCTGAAATCATGGAGGGCTTGTCATCATAATGCGGGTCCATCACCGGGTGCTCGAACTCCTTGGGCTTTCCGGGCGTCTCGGCATCGAACCGCAAGGCGCTGCGGTCGGAGTATGTCTGGCCGGGGCGAATCGACCAGGCCGAATCCTGGCCTTTGTGGTTGCAACTGAAATAGCCGTGGCGGTCGATAAAATCGCCTCCCAGGCAATAGCTGAGCTTTTCCAGCGGGCCGAGGATTTCCGGGCTGGCGGTTGTCCAGTTAGAGGCGGTTATCGGGCCTTTGAAGCCCAGGCGGCGCAGGAAGGCGTAGGTCTGGCGATAGAACCGAGTCTGCAGGTCCAGGAGAAAGCGCGCGGTATCCTGGTCGCGAAGGGTCTTGTCGTGGAACATATTCCACAAAGGCCGAAACCCGACGCGCCCTTCAGCGGGGTTGTCCCGGCTCACCCTCAGGCCGTTCCAATGAGAAAACGCGGCGGACAGCGAGCCGTATCGTTTCACCAGCCAATCCCCAAACTGCGTTTCCAGCATGCGCAGCTCGGCGTCTGGGATGTTTCGCTCGGAAAACGTCCAGAAGAAGAACGAATCTTCATTCTGCATCTCGAGGCTGGCTACCGCCGGCTCATCCACCAGCGGCTTGCCGGTTTGCGGGTTGGGCGTGGTCAGCAGCGCCCTCCACCATTTGCGATACTGCGCCTGGAAATCGGGATTGAAGAAGAGCGCGGCAAATGGGTGCATCTTGCCGTCGTAACCCTTAAGCCAGGGCGTTCCGGGCTTGGGAGTGAGCCAAAGGGGAAAATAGATGGAAAAATGAGTGTAGATGCCTTGCGCCTTCATCGCCTCCACGATTTCCATCGCATGGCGCACCTTGGCCATGTCCACCTCGCCGTTGGCGTCAAAATAGCCGCCATGCACCCGCACCATGTTGATGCCGTGCTTGGCCAGCATCCGCGCGCAACCGCGCAGCGCCACTCCGTTGAGGTTTTGCGGCGGGCCGTTCACCGCCCAAAAGCGAATGGGCTGACCGTTGCCCGTGTGGATAAAATGGCCGTCCTTGACCCCGATAAACCCATGCTCGCCGGCGAACCGCTCGTTGAGGAATCGGAGGTCGATGGCGCTGTTCTCCTTGTAAGTGTCCGGTTTGGGACTAAACGGGAACCAGCCTTGGGCCTCGGCTGCGCGCGAAACAGGGCCCGCAAATGCCAGAACCAGGGCCACGCCAGCCGCGGCCCAAAGCCGGCGCGCGCCATTAAACGATGTTTCACTCATGCCGCCGGCCATGTTTGCCACACGCCTTTGGCAAGTCCAGCGCGCTTTTGATTTCGGCTTCTTAGTGAGCCACGGCGAGTGACAGAGTCGTAGCCCGAATATTTCACACGCGGGTAGGGCGCGCAGTCCTCTGCGCGCCGCAACACCGCAGAATGCTGACGATCATGGTGGCCAACCCGCTGGCGCTTATTGGCGCCGTGTGGGCCTTGTTGCTGACCGACAAACACGGCTGGATGCCCTCGATGATGGGCATGATTTTGCTGGCCGGCATCGTGGTGAAGAACTCGATTCTGCTCATTGACTTCATCACCGCCGCCAAGAGGCGCGGCGCCAAGACCCGCGACGCGCTGGTCGATTCGGTGCGCATCCGCACCCGGCCTATCCTCATGACGGCTATCGGCACCTCCGTGGGCATGATCCCCATTGCGCTGCAATGGGCTATCGGCCTGGAGCGCCTCTCGCCCCTGGCGGTCGTGGCCATCGGCGGCCTGCTGGTCTCGACCTTCCTGACGATGGTCTATGTGCCGATATTCCATTCCCTGTTTGAAGACGCGGAATTGGCGGTGAAACGCTTGTTCCATCGCCCGGCCGTCATGGGCCCTGTTGCGCTTGAGCCAAATAAATCAGCATGACATGTAGAGACCGACATGAATGCGGCTCTCACCTTGGAGCGCGTCTTGACTGAAGCCGAAGCCTTGCCTGCCGAGGAACAGGAGATGCTTGAAAAATAGGCGTGGACGAGCCAACCGGTCTTATCGCAGGCCTCGCCCAAGAGTACCACGAAACCTCCGCGGTCGATGTCATCGCCCCGCTTCGGTTTGCGTCCTGAGAAGGGCGGCGTGGTTTCATAGGCGGCGCTTTTGGTGACTATAGGTGACTATGGGTGTCCATAGGGATCTATGGGTGACGGAGGTGTGGGCAAACACCAAGGAAACAGAGGGGAGGTGGTTGCGAGAGGTGGTGAGGGAGTGGGGATCGGCCGACGGGGGCCA
>JBJKSV010000381.1:0-3295 GCA_046703605.1 Limisphaerales bacterium | reverse complement strand
CACCCCGGCGGTTCTGGCGAGAACGGAAGCGTCTTTGCCGATGAGCGCCTTATTGACGACCGGCTCCGGACATCCGGCCCCGTGCCCTTCCCGAAAGGTGAAGGCCTCTTTAGTCAGCCGTTCAAGTTGGGCGCCATTGAGCCGGACGGCGCCCAAATCTTCCATCCGCGCCATCAGTTCGCCCGTAATGCACTCGAGGGCGAAGACCTCCTTCTCTCCGATACAGAGCAGGTTATTGTCGTAGGCGGCGCCTTGGATAATGGACTTAGCGGCCCTCTTCATGCAGGCCGTGTCATCCACCAGCACAGGCGGGTTGCCCGGGCCGGCGCAAATGGCCCGCTTGCCGGTTTGCATCGCCGCTTTGACCACCGCCGGACCGCCCGTCACGCAGAGCAGCCGAACGGCTTCGTGAGCGCAGATGGCTTTAAAGGAATCGAGTGTCGGTTGCTCAACGATCGTGATGACATTCTCAATGCCAACCTCCCGCTCGATGGCCTTGTTGAATTCGCGCACGGCCACCGCAGCACATTTCGCCGCGTTGGGATGGGCATTGAAGACCACCGCGTTGCCCGCGGCGACCATGTTCACGATATTGCCGCCGAGCGTGGGGATTGAATGCGTCGAAGGAGTAATGGCGGCGATGACTCCAAAAGGCGTGTACTCCTCCAGCGTGATGCCGTGATCGCCGCTCCGGCCCTCCGGACGCAGCCATTCAACCCCAGGCACCAGCTTGAGGATCTGGAGCTTCTCGATCTTGTGATCCAGCCGGCCAATCTTTGTCTCTTCAAGTTCGATGCGTCCCCACTCCTTGGCATTGGAATCGGCCAGCGTCTTAACGATCTCAACAATCCTGGCCCGAGCGGCCACCCCTTTTTGCCTGAGCTGGAGGAATCCGTTCTGGGCGGCGGCGCAGGCCTCGTTGGCATCCTGGAAAACGCCATACTTTGGCGCGGACCGCGCAACGGCGTAGGGCGCGGCGCTCGGTGCGCGCCGGCCATCGCCGTTCCCGCACGCGCAGGAGTCGGGCTGAGGGGCAGGGGAGGCACTCACGCCCTGACCGAGCCGGGAAAGGACATCGGAAACGACGTCGCGAATCAATGCTTCATTGATGGGGCTCATACTGCAAAAAGCGGGGTAACTGCACGGGCGCTGGCAGGAGCGCGGACGCCCTCGTGCGCAACTGCGGCTCCTTGGAGAGGCGGACGAGGGCGTCCGCGCTCCCACCGCATACGCCAAGGGAGTGTACCGAAGCGGTCGCGGGGCGGGAGGACAACCCGTTCACTTCTTTGGGGCTATTCTTTCGCATTGTAAATCTGTTTGCCCAGGACATCGACGCTATCGACAATGCCAATAATGACCGCATCGACCGGGGCGTCCTTGAGGCTCGGCGCCAGGCGTGCGGAACTGCCCTGGCAAAACATGACTAATTCTCCGACTCCCGCCCCAACGCTATCGACGGCCACAATCGTGTTCGCGCCAGGCCGGAACCGGGCCGGGTTTTGCTCATCGACCAGTTGCGGGCGGACCAGGAGCAATTTGCGACCGCTCATCGAGGGGTCTTTCTTGGTCGAAACCACCGAACCTTCTACTCGGGCGAGGAACATAGGCGTGGAATTATCAGAGGATGCAGACGGCCAAAAAGGCCTGGACGGCCCTCCGCCACCCTATTTTGCCGCCTTCTTCGGCAGGACGGCCTCCACATCCGAATGCGGACGGGCAATAACATGGACGCTAACCAATTCGCCCTTAATCGCCTTAATGGCTTGGGCGCCGGCGTCGGTCGCGGCCTTCACCGCAGCCACGTCCCCAACAACCACGGCCGTAACCAGGGCATTGCCGACCTGTGTCATGGGGCCGGCAAGCTCCACGTTTGCAGCTTTGAGCATCGCGTCGGCCCCCTCGACGAGGGCGACCAATCCGCGCGTTTCGATCATTCCAATTGCTTGATGAGCCATAAATGTTAGTGAGTTGAAAATTCAGAGTTGTGAGCTGGTGAAATTGAGGTTGATTGTGGCGCGGGCGTCTCGCCTGCGGCACCGTCGATGCCGTCCGAAAGCGCAGGCGAGACGCCTGCGCCACCTCCGCATTGCGAACCGCCCGACTTTTCCAGGAACCGCTGGACTTCACGGGCCACGACCAATTCCTCGTTGGCCGGAATGACAAGGACCTTCACTGGCGAATCCGGAGAGCTAATGACGCTTTCTACGGCCTTGGTCGCGGCATTCCGCTCCGGGTCGAGAACGATGCCCAGATTGTCGAGCCGAGCGCAGACCGCTTCCCGAATGGACACGTTGTTCTCACCGATGCCTGCGGTGAAGACAACGGCATCCGGGCCGTTTAGCTCCAACAAAAATGCGCCGATCCAATGCCGCGTCTGATGCACGAGCACCTCCAGCGCCAGCCGTGCGCGGCCATCCCCCTGCATCGCGCGCGCCTCGATGTCCCGGATGTCATTAAAGCCGCCAGACAGGGCCTTGAGCCCGGACTCCTTGCAGAGCTGACGCCCGGCTTCATCCAGAGTCAGCCCCGTCGAGCGCATCAGAAACGGAATCGCAAAGGAATCCAGGTCGCCAACCCGGTTGTTCTGAGGCAGACCGGATTGCGGGCTGAATCCCATGCTCGTGCCGATGGCGACTCCGTTAAGGATCCCGGTGATAGACGAGCTCCCGCCTAAATGACAGGAGATGACCCGCAAATCCGGTGTTCGAACGGCGCCGGCTCCGCCATCGACATAAAGCCGGCGCGCGCGCTCCGCCACATCCTCACGTCCGAGCAATTCCGCCGAGCGTTCAGCGATGTACTTGTGGCTCGCCCCGTGGAAACCCCAGCGGCGCAGCCCCAATTTGTGCCATGCGTCAGGCACCGCGTATCGCACCGCAGCCTCTGGCGTCCACTGATAGAACGCCGTCTCGAACAGCGCAACCAGGGGCACCGATGGCATTCGCTGAGCAAAGAGCCGTATGCCGGTGATGTAGGGTGGGTTATGCGCAGGGGCGACGCCGCTGAAGGCTTCCATGGCCTGGAGTACCTCCTCGTCCACCCGGACGCAACCGTTGACCCCGCGAGCCATAATGGTCTTGAAGCCTACTGCCGCCAAGTCGTTCTCGTTCCGGATGGCGCCAGCCTCCTCGAGTTGCGCCAGGCAGTCCCCAATCGCCTTGGGGTGGTCGGCCACCCGCTCGAATCCGCCCCTGTGCAAGAGACGTTCCGGACGCTTGGAGAAATCAAACAAGCGCCATTTCAGCGAGGTCGAGCCTAGATTGGCAACGAGGATTTTCACCTATTGCAGCCATTT
>JBJKSV010000380.1:0-10429 GCA_046703605.1 Limisphaerales bacterium | reverse complement strand
GCGGTAGGTCGAGTGAACGGTGGTTTCCGTGATGCCATACATATTGACGATCAGCGGCTGCTCATCGCCATGCCGGTCAAACCAGGGCCTTAAGCTCTGAAGTTCAAGGGCCTCGCCGGCGCAGATGTCATAGCGCAGGTTAAGTTGGGAACGCGGACCAGCCATCGGTTCACCCGCGGCTTCGCCTTGGATAGACGACAGACCGGATGTCTCCGCCCATATAAGTTGACGAAAGGCCGAAGGGGTCTGGTTGAGCACAGTGACCTTCTCCCGCACCAACAACCGGTAGAAATCCGCCGGCGACCGGCTGACTAGGTAGGGGACAATGACCAGCCGTCCGCCGTGCAGCAACGCGCCCCATATTTCCCAGACCGAGACATCGAAGGCGTAGGAATGGAACAAGGGCCACACATCGCGCGAGTTGAAGCCGTACCAGGGGTCGGTCTGGCGGATTAACCGCAGCACATTATGATGCGTGACCACCACGCCCTTGGGTGTTCCGGTTGAACCCGACGTGTAGATGATGTAGGCAGCGCTTTCTCCCTTGGCCTCATTGGGGGGAAACGCCGAGGGGTGGGCCGCAATCTTGGGCTCCTCGGCGTCGAGGCAAATCACCTGCGCCTGTACTGGCGGGAGCGAATCCGCGAGGTTCGATTGGCTCAGCAACACACCGGCGCGCGTATCTTCGAGCATGAAGGCCAACCGCTCCTGAGGATAGGCCAGATCGATTGGCACATAACAGCCGCCGGCCTTCAATACCGCCATAATCGCGACCACCATAGCCGGCGAGCGGTCCAGGTAAAGCGCCACCGGCGCCTCCGGCCCCACTCCCAGGCCTTTCAAATGCCAGGCCAGCCGGTTGGATCGCTCTTCCAGTTCGCCGTAAGTCCAGTGTCCCGCATCCGACGTAAGTGCATGGGCATCAGGTGTCTCGCAGGCCTGAAGATGGAAGGCCTCGTGAAGACAAGCAACCGGTTGCTCCGAAGGGACTGTCACGCGCTCCAGGACAGTTGTTAATGAGTGGAGAGTCATGTTGTATTTCGCTCCTTCCACCATAGCCGCTTCGCCCCACACACCAATGGGGGACAAGCCCCATCGTCGCGGTCACTTTCCCGGCGACTTGGTCGGCCACTTTGAAACGTGCCTGAACTGGAGGCCTGCCGGGCGACTGCTTTTGGGACCACAAAGAAGGGCCGAGGTGCCGTACCACGGCACGCGCCCTTTGGCGCTGCCCACTATACCCTCGACATTTTAGCCGCACCGGTGCTATCCATTTGGGCGAGATCAATGCCGGAGTGGACGGGACGAGGGTCAAAACGAACTGAGCGAGACGACGCAATATGAAACGACGCGATTTTCTGAAGGCTTCGGCGGTTGCCGGAGTGGCCACAATGTGCGGCAGGCGGGCAGCCGTGGCAGGGGGGCAAGCGGTTTGGTACGGAGATAACGGGATGCCGAAGCTGACCCCGCCGGAGCAACCGGCTGAGCTGAATCTGTGCCTGCAGTGGTGGGAGATTCCCGGCAACGAAATGAAAGAGAAGCTCGATTTCCTGGAAGCGAACGGATTCGGCGCCGTGGAAATCCCGACCGGTGACTGGCCGATCAAGAACGCCGAGGCCATGACCGAGGCGATGAAGGGGCGCAAGCTGTTCCTCGCGACCGCCTGCGGTCCGAGCGATTTTTCCTACGCCGAACCGGAGAAGCGCGAGGCCGAAGTGCAGAAGTACCTGCCGAACCTCGAGGCGCTGGGCAGGATGAAATCGGTCGGGCTGATCCTCTGCCCCGCGCGCGACAAGCTGGACGAGCCGGGACGCCTGAGCGGGAAGGAACTGCGCAAGGATTTCGTCGAGAACACGGGCAAGCGGCTGGCGGAGCACGCAGCCAGGCACGGCACCTCGATTGTGCTGGAGCCGCTGCGCCGCACCGAGACGCCCTTCCTGCGGCAGGTGGCGGATGGAGCGCGAATGGCGGCTGATATCGGCCTTGGTGCGACTGTGATGGGCGACTTCTGGCACATGGCCTTGGAAGAGACGAGTTTCATGGGCGCCTTTATCTGCGGGGGCAAGCTGCTGGCGCACGTTCACATCGCGGGGCTGAAGGAGCGCATCATCCCTGGCGTCCATCCCAAAGCCGACCAGTACGTGGACGGGTTCAAGGGGCTGAAGCTCATTGGCTACCGGGGCGCCGTCAGTTTCGAAGGTGGCTGGCCCAGGAATCCGGCGAACCCCAAACAGGACCTCCCGCGGGAGCAGAAGGCGAAGCTGATTCGCAATATGGCCAGGTTCCTGCGCGAGCAGTGGGCAATGGCTTGATGCAGCGCTGACGGATAACCCGAGGACGCCATGCGGGTGGCCTAACGTAACAGTTCAGTGATGGCGGCCCCCTCCCTCCCTCCCGAATCGGCCAGAGGAGGCGCGGGTCCGCCATTCGTCCATGGCAGCAGATTCCAGGGTTTCTCAGCCGTATTCGGCCCATACCCGCTTGTAGGCCCCGATCATCGCCACCCGGCCGGTCGCGGGGGTGCATAGCAAGCTCTGGAGGCGGCGGATTGTCCGAGGCTCGGTCAGGTGACTGTCCTCCCACAACAACAGGGCCAGGGCGTTGAGGAGGCGCTCGCGTGGGTAGCGGCGGGCCCCCGAGCCCAGACCCGCCCTCAAGCCAAAGGTCCTAAGTGTCAAGAGATAATTTCGCCAGCCTGTGGTTTCCGGGCATTTCCAGCGCGCATCAAAGGCATATTCGCGCGCGGAACTGAACGGATGCTCCAGACGGCGGCTTTCGAGCCAGAGCCAGACCTCCAGGGCAAGCCTGCTCAGGGCGAGGAATTCGAGGCGCAGATCCAATGGGACCGCACGGCCCCGATTAGGGTGCAGCTTGAATTCCAGCCCCGCAGCGTGGTGCTCCTGAATCTCTTGCAGCCAGGGCAGGGTTTCCGAGGGCTTGAACTGTGCCAGCCGCTGGCGCCGCTCGCGGCAACTCCAGTGATAGAGGCCGAACACCGTCAGCACCGCATCACCCAGGGCAAGCTTCACCTTGGCCAGGTTGCGGACGGCAAAGTCCACCTCACCATTGGAGAGAGCCGGGCCCTCAAGCAATGCCCTGACCAGCAACAACCCGGAGCAGCGATTGAAGAGCAGGCGTGTCGCCTCCGCCAGGGGTATTTTATCGGCCGCCAGATGCGGACCGCAGTCTCGAAGAAGTGCGCCTTCGCCAAAGACAACGCGGTGCCGGGCAACGAGGTCATAGCTGAACATCGAGATCGGGCTGCGCTGGAACCTGCGGAGAGAATCGACCTTCAACTCTATCACAACTCCAGCCTCGGGGGAGAGGCTCTCGCTCAGGGCATGCAAAGCGCCTTGAAAGCGGCGGCGCTGCCAGAGATAGTTGCCACGCAGGAACACGTAGAATTCGAGATCGTTGTACGGCTGCTCGTTCGTTCCATCCCTCAGAACGCCTCCTTCTCCGCGTCCGTATCCTCCGCCCAGCACAATAGCTTCGAGTTGGTGCTCCGGGATAATGGAGCGTACTTCTTGGGCGACACGCTCACACGTATTGGCAAGGCGTTTTTCGAGCGCCGGACCGCCGTCGCTGGTAAACCGCCGGCCCTGGGCGTCGGCGAGACCCAGCTTGAAGTAATATTGAGAGCTACGCATTTGCCCCGAGTTGGCCCTCAGACGACTTGCTCCAGCACGCGACAATTGAGAATTCTTAGCGCTCAATTCCCAATTACCTCGCACATGTTTTCAGAGTCAGGGACTTTGCGGCGCCCTCGTTGTGACATCGGAACAGAGCGGCGGCCCAATCCGGCGCGGAATCCGGCCAGGCGCGCCCGGCGCTGTTGCCAGCGGATGCGAGCCGCATGGCGCAACTCGCCGAGGCGTCCGGTGCGCGTGCAGAAGGCCAGGTCGCGCCGAAAATCATTAAGCCAGCCCAACGCCACCGTGCGCACCCAGTTGAACTGGCGAGGCGAGCCGTTCCAAACGGCGGCCAGGGCGTGGGCTTCACCAAAAGCGCGCCGATAGACCTGAGCGGGCGTATAATTATGTGAATGAATCGCCACCGATTCGGCACAATAGTGGACTTCATAACCCTCGGCACGGCACCACCGGGTGTATTCGTCATCCTCCGAGTATCGGAACCGTTCGTCAAAGCCGCGCCGGCTCCAGATATCCTTCCGAATGCCGCTGCTGGCCATGCTGAAAAAGTGTTGCCACCGAAGGGACTCACGCTTGGGGCCGAAGCACCGTTCATAGTCATGCGCATAGACGGCCCGGCAATCGGGACGCGGCACCTGACGGCCAAATACTGCGGCGACGCGCAAATCCTGCAAGGCCATTGCCAGAGGGCGGAGCCATCCCCCATCCAGTGGTGTGGCATCCGCGTTGAGGAAGATGCCATAATCGGAGCGCACCAACTCCATTGCCAGGTTCATGACCCGGCTGGGGTTGTAGTCGGCTGGGGCGATCTGGATGAAGTACCGCGGCAGTGCGGCGCGGATAAGCTCCTCCGAGCCGTCAGTGGAACCGGAATCAATGACAATCAATTCCCAGTTCCTGTAGTCCTGAACCGGGAGCATCGACAATGTTTGGCGCAATGCCCAGCCCTCGTTAAAGGAACGAATGATGATGCTGACCAATGGCTCCTTCATCCGAATCAGCCGCGCTCGGCTAGAGTACAACCGCGGTTAGCTTCCCGAGCGAGTTGCGCGTCATGGGCCATTAGCCGGTACACGTCCGGGATAGCGGTGATCTCTTCGGGGATGGATGGCCGGTTTGTCAACAGCGCCGCAAAGCTGTGCTTCTCGCGCGGGTGGTAGCCGTGCATGGCCCGAATTGGGCGTTGGCCCATGTGACTGGGCACGATGAGCACACCCTCCCGCACCAAATAGACCATTTCCCCGAAACGACGATTGGCAAACAGGCACCCCAATTCTTCGAGCTCGCCATCGGGCAAAACTCGGCCCTGCGGGACTTGCTGGAGCGCAGCCATCACCAGTTGGCGAGCCCGCTCGTTAAAGAACCAGAACCGCGCCATGGTCGAGTCATACACGACCGCGTAGTCCTTGCCCATTTTCAAAGATAAGGGGGCGATGATCGCCTGCAGATCCAGCAGGTCATCGCAATTGGCCATGCCGTGGTCGCCGAAGACGTAGAGCCGAACCTCCTCGTAATGCGCCCGGGCGACTCTCAGGAGTTCCTCGATTGCCTGCTCGTAGGCGCGTAGCCGCTGCGGAACCTCTCCCGATTGGTTGCCCACACGATGGAGCAAGCCGTCCAGGTCCGGCCAGTAGAGGAACGCGAAATCGATCCGCTCCTCTTCAATCGCCGAGCGCAGCCCCGCACCGTTGACTGCCTCGCTTTGAGCGGGGTCGCTGACGTGGTAGCGGATGCCGCGGGCCTCGAGAAAATCGAAAATATTCGTCCCCTGATTCATGCCGCCTGGCTGCAGCGGACTGCGTTTTTCCGAGAAATCGAACAGCGAGATATACCGGAAAGGCATGTTATAGAGGTCGAAATAGCCCTCAAATCTCAAACGCGCCTTGACCACCCGCGACAGCCACCGGCGGAAAATGCGCCGGCTGGTCAGCGCGGAGGGCAAATGGCGCAAAGGGCGCAGAAAGCGGAACGGTGAGTGTTCCGGGTCATAGACAAAGTAACACCAATTGCCGTGGTCCCCCGGCCAGCGCCCCGAAAGGATCGACGGCACGCAGGCGGAGCTGTAACCGAAGACGGACTCGAGACGTCGGCGGGTGGGTGCGAATGCGGCGGCGAAGGGATCGTTGCGGACAATCTCCCAGCCGCATGCATCAATGAACACAAACAAGGGCAGCACCTTGGACCGGCTCATGATGTCAAATCCGTGAAGGTTTCCGCCTGGGTTACGCCCTCTTCAGCAAAGGGCTGGCACTCCAACTCGCTCGGAGAGTTCTCCCGGTCCTGCGGCACAATTTCGAAGAGGTGATGCAGCCGCGTCAGTTCCAGAACCTGCTGCACTATCGGCTGCGGGTGCAACAGGCGGATGGTGAGCGGGCAGGCGCGGCCCTTATTCGCAGCCTCATATATCGAAACGAGCGCCGCCACCCCGCAACTGTCCACCTCCGAGGTTTGTGAGAGGTCCATCTCTATGCACTGGAGATCCGGCGCCAACCACGCGTGAATCTCATCGCGAAAACGGCGTGCGCCTGCTTCCTTCAATTCCGTAACATCGGCGACCCTCAGGGCGCCGTTTTGTCTCTGAGTTTTCATAACTCTTGCAATAGCCGGGAAATCGTGAAACGTGAGTCTCATCTCCCAGTCTCCGTCCTGCCAAAGGGGCCTTACGTTTTACACTTTACGTTTCACGCAACTACCCTGTCTTACACGGTTTGGCCTGAATGGGGACCATAAATTTGTCTGATTGCCGCTGGGGCGCCTCGCTTAAACGTGCCGAAAGCAGACGGCGGAGGGCCTGCAAGATTATCGCCCGGTCGAGGCTTTTGCCGGCCTGCGCGGCATAGAAACTGGAATGGGCGCGCGCCTCCTCGGAAACCGAGTCGCCGCAGCCCTGTATATCCGCCAGGGAAATCAACCCAATCGGCGCGTTAAGCCACAGCTTATCGAACTCTCGGGTGAGTTGTGCCGCCTGGCCTGGATGGAGCGGGCGGTTGCCCACCCATGCAAAGTCTCCTCGCAGAATATTCCAGAGCTGTGGCCAGCGGCGCAGCCAGGGACCAGATTCTCTCAGTTCCCAATAGCTAACGGGAGCATGCGTGTCTCCAGCATCGTCCGGCCGCGTGGCAGCCAGGGATTGGAAAGGGGAAACACCGCGGCGGGCGGCTCGATAGATCGACGGAAGGCAAAGCGGCCAGGTCGTCAGCAGGGCCAGCGCCGCGCCCACTCGTCCCAGCAGACTACGCGGCGTCCCAGGGGCGCGCCGTCGAGCCAGAGAGCAGAGGACAAAATCCCCCAAAACGGGAATAGACGAATTGAGCCGCCAGTCAATTACCCGCCCTTCCCAAGCAATAGAATGATGAACCTCGGTAAAGCTGCCCACGAAGGTGTCGGGGCCAATCACGCTTTGACTCACGACTGCCCCCGGCTCAATCCAGGCCCGGTCCTCCACCACGGCCATGGGCCCTATGGTGCAACCCCGCCCGACTTGGGCATTCTCTCCGATCCAGCATGGCGCCAGTACGCGCGCCTCCGGTGCGATGCGGGCGTGGAGTCCCACCCAAACGCCAGGTTGAATTTGGCGCAGCCCAACGCGCCCTGGCGTGCGCGCCAAGGGCATGGCTGAGACGAGGGCACGGATCCAGCCTGCGTACGAGTTGAAGAGCGGCAAGCCGCGAAGCGCGGGCAGCCGATCAAGCAGGACTACATCCTCAGGCGCCGCCGGCCGGCCCTTTTCCTCGGTCCTGCGGTATTTTGCGCGCGCCTCGGCCTCCGTCAGTTCGCGGATTTCGGGAACCACTTCGACGCGCAAGCCCCAGCGCTCTCCGCCGCCAACCAGCCTCCGCACCGCTTCCGGGCGGTCTGTCGCCAGGACAGCGACTTGGCGCACGCCTCGCGTAGCGAGATGTTCGAGCCAATACGCGATCAGGGCTTGACCGAGAATCGGGACGTTCGACAGCGGCTCGGTTGCACCCAGCGCCGCCACCCCCGGACGCTCACCAGGACAAATCAGCACCGCCTTCATCTAGTACGCCCCCTTTCCCGACAACACGGCCGGCACCGTCCGAGCCAGAATTCTGAGATCGCCCGTGAGGCTCTGGGTCTCCAGGTAGCGCACATCCAGCTTCACCTGCCCCGAGAAATCGATATTGCTTCGGCCGCTGATCTGCCACAGGCACGTAATCCCAGGCAGGGCGGCCAGCCGGCGACGGTCGGCAGGCGAATATAGCGCCACTTCGCTCGGGATGGGCGGGCGGGGGCCGACCAGGGTCATCTCGCCGCGGAGCACGTTCAAAGCCTGCGGCAGCTCATCGAGGGAAAATTTTCGCAACCACTTCCCCACACGTGTTAGCCGCGGGTCATCCTTGATTTTGAACGTCACGCCCTCCTTGTGCTCATTGGCTTGCCTCACCAATTCAAGGCGTTGCTCGGCGTCCAGGCACATCGAGCGGAATTTAAACATCGTGAATTCTCGGCCGAATCTCCCAACTCGCCGCTGTTTGAAAATCACCGGCCCGCCGTCTTCCAGTTTCACCGCCAAGCCGATCACCAGAAACAAGGGACTGCACAGAATCAACACCAACAGGCTCCCGGTGACATCCATAGCCCGTTTGCCCAGTTCGGCTCGCTTTATCAGCCAGCGCCACGTCCACTGTCGCCACCGGACATGAAATGTTAAAGCCCACTTCCCCCACGTCCGGCCCGCAGCCAAACAACGGCGCATCACAAATCGATTGGCTTCCTTCTCGTTTATGGATTCGACCATACTCTCTATCTCTCTAATACTGATGCACGCACACGATCACTCCTCTCACCCCAGCGCCTGACCCGGGCAACTCGATGAAGAGGCTTTCTGTCCTCCAGCATCCAATCTGTGCCGCGGTTCAGACGGCGAGTCTTAAAACCGTGATCTCCGGCGATTAATGTAAAAAGGAGGTGAATTCTTTTCACGGGGGTGATAACCCTCAACGCCAAGGGAACAAACCCCAACCGGGTGATCAGCCGGCAACGGAGCGACGGGCGAGGGATTGATGAATGAGGCGAGAATTCGATCGGTGGAGGAAGGGTGGATTGGATGTTCGCTGTTGCTGATGGTAAAGGACTTTGAGATCCCCGTTCACGCCATCTTTGATGCCGAGGAAAACCTGCGCGTCCTGCGCCAGCTTGCGGCAGGGTGAAGCAGCCGCGCCGGCGTTTCGCACCCCCGCGATCGTGGCGCTGGCCGAACGTCCGCCGGGCACGATCTGGATGGGCACGCCTTTTGGGAATCCATCAATTCATTGTTCCATCACCCCCTGGGATCTCCACCTCTCCCGCTGACTGTCAGGGGCTGCCGCCTCGGCAGCTTGCGCGTACACCCGGAGGGTCGCTTCCGCCGTACGGCCCCAATCGAACTGCTGCGCTCGCGCCAATCCGGCAACTCGCATCCGGTGGCGCAGGGCGGCGTCACCGGCAAGAACTCGGAGTTGTCGCTTCAGATCCGAGATGCCTTCCGGATTGACAATGACCGCTGCGTTTCCAACAACCTCGCCCAGCGCGCCGCGGTCTGAGCAGAGAACAGGACAGCCGCAAGCCATCGCTTCCAGGGGAGGAAAGCCGAATCCCTCATAAAGCGACGGATAGACAAAAACATCGGCGGCATGATACAGGCCAGGCAATTCCGCCTCCGGGACAAAGCCCAGGCAGCGAATGTCGGCGGATACGGGCGACCGCTGAATGGCGGCGTGAATGGCTTCGGCCCCATGCCAATCGCTTCCGGCAAAAACCAACTGCCACCTTGCTCCGGTCTCGGCCTTGAACTGCGCGAATGCCTCGATCAGCCGCACGTGATTCTTCGCCGGGTGTTCCAGCCGGGCGACATACAGGAAGAACGGCTCATCCAACCTCCAACGCCGCCGCGCCCGGTCTCCGCTTTGGCTCCGATCCGCCGCCGAATAGAACTGGTGGTCGAGGCCATTGTGGACCACGGTCATGCGTTGGGCGGGCAGCCGCCAGAGGGTCCGCAGATCGGTCGCCGTGGTTCGGCTTACGGCGATAATCTCGTGCTGGCGCCGGGCCAGAAGGCGCGCAACCACCCGGCCATAGAACATCCTCGCCCAGTCGTATTTCCCCGGGATGCGGAACGGGGCAAGGTCATGAATGGTCCCCACCAGAGCGCAAGGCCGGATGCCAAGCAAGCGGCGGTAGCTGGGCACGTGCAGCACATCCAAACCGTGGCGCCGCGCCAACCGCGGCAGGATTGTTTGATGCCAGAAGATGTCTCGCAGAGGCGGCCGGAACGCCTCCGGCACACGCACGAATTGGACGTGGGGACGCGCAAAATCAAACAGCGGCAAGTCCTCCTCCAGCACAAACAGGACGAAGTCGTGCTGGTCAGTTGCGCTAAGCAGGGCGGGTAGCAAGCCAAACAGGTACTTAGCAATGCCCGTCTTCCCCCCTTGAATCACCGACGTCGAGATTCCTATCCTCATAGGCAGTCCCGGAGCAGATTGCGGCTAAGC
Organism: Limisphaerales bacterium; assembly: GCA_046703605.1. GTDB lineage: Bacteria > Verrucomicrobiota > Verrucomicrobiia > Limisphaerales > UBA8199 > JAJYHY01. The sequence goes on along the minus strand of JBJKSV010000380.1, from coordinate 282 downwards.
TTATCGAAGCAAACCACTCTGCGGACCATGGGCTGGGCGGCCGTAAAACTGAGCGTAACTCCCGATGCCCGCGCGAGCCTTGCCGCGCGAATCATCACCGCCACCCCAGAGCTGTCCACAAAACTCACTTGAGACAGGTCCACGCTTATGGCGGGTCGCAGTAGAGCCAAAGCCCGAAGAATCGGTTCGCTAAGCTTCCAAACTCGCTCCGCGTTCGAGGCGGTAATCTCTCCACGCCAACTGAGGGACCGCGATCTGGGGTCATATCTCACCGGCCAAGGG
>JBJKSV010000379.1:0-3206 GCA_046703605.1 Limisphaerales bacterium | reverse complement strand
GAGGTGGAGGCCCTGGCGGCCAGTGTGCCGGACAGCGGGGGCGTCTATCTGGTGCCGGCATTCGCGGGGCTGGGAGCGCCGCATTGGGACCAATATGCCCGCGGCACCATTACCGGCCTGACTCGCGGCACAACCGCCGGCCACCTGGCTCGCGCCGCCTTGGAAGGCATTGCTTTCCAGGTGGCCGACGTGTTGGAGGTCATGCGGCAGGATTCCGGCATTGACCTCAATGAATTGCGCGTGGATGGGGGGGCCGCCGCAAACGACCTCCTCATGCAATTCCAGGCCGATATCCTGCGGGTGCCCGTGGTGCGCCCCAAAATCGTCGAGACCACCGCGCTCGGAGCGGCTTACCTGGCCGGTTTGGCCGCTGGCTTCTGGAAAAAACAGTCGGAGGTCCAGCAAACGTGGCAGGCCGAGCGCGTCTTTGAGCCGCGCCAGAACGCGGACGAGGCGGCGCACCGGCGTCGGCGGTGGGCGGAGGCGCTGAAACGCGCCTGTGAGTGGGAGGAGCGGAGTGGTACGCCGGGGGCCGGGGCGAGCGCCTGACAAGAAACCGGACACGCGGCGTGATTACAAGACAATGAGTCCATTTCTAGCTGAGTTTATCGGAACCGCCCTGCTGGTTGCTTTTGGCGACGGCGTTGTTGCCAACGTGGTCCTGGCGCAGACCAAAGGAAACAACTCCGGCTGGATCGTGAATACGGCGGGGTGGGGTTTGGCCGTGTTCGTGGGGGTGTATAGCGCGAAGGCCTTCAGCGGCGCGCACATGAATCCGGCCGTCACGCTCGCCATGGCCGTAGCCGGCAAGTTCCCCTGGTCGTCGGTTCCTGGATACATCCTGGCCCAAATGCTGGGGGCCGTTGCCGGCGCGGCCACCGTGTTTTTCTTCTACCGCGATCATTTCAAGGCAACGCGGGATGCCAACGCCAAACTCGGCTGCTTTTGCACCGCGCCCAACATCCGCAACCTGCGCCAGGCATTTCTGTGCGAGACTATCGGCACTTTCGTGCTGGTTTTGCCGGTGTTTCTTATGACAGATGCCAGAATCAAGCTCCCACTCACCCCGGGCCACACCAGCGAAGTGGTTATTGGGCTGGGCACCCTGGGCGCCCTGCCAGTCGGGCTGTTGGTTTTTGCCATCGGGCTGTCCCTCGGCGGCACGACCGGCTACGCCATCAATCCGGCACGCGACCTTGGCCCGCGCCTGGCACACGCTTTCCTGCCTGTGCCGGGCAAGCGCGACAGTGACTGGGGCTATAGCTGGATCCCCGTTCTGGCGCCCCTTTTCGGCGGTGTGTTGGCGGCTTGCGTGGAGTTAATCATCCGGTGACCTGGAACCGCACGCTCTCTCAGTGGCGCCTTCCGTTGCCGTGGTCGCCTCCGCCCAAAGCGCGCAGGGCGACGGTCGCGCCAACGGCCAGGGCCGCCACGCCAGCGGTCTGGAGCAAGGCACGCTTTTGCACTTTGGGACCGGAAACGCCTCGGAGCCGGCTGACAAGCGAGGCCCCTGATTTGTAAAGGCTGAAACCCGGTTCATACAGCGATCCGAATCCCATTTCTTCCACCATCTCGTGCTGTATATAGGACTGAGGGACGGGCCAGCCCGGGACATACACCACACGACGATCGTATTTATATTTATCGAGCGCGGTGTCCCCCAGGACGACATACGGCCCCTCCTTCAGATGCGCTTCGAAATCGGGGTCCTCAGCCGCCCCAAACAAGAAGGTCGGGGTGCCGCGTGCGGTGAACATGAGCCATAGGTCTTTCTGCATCCATGCATCGGCGATTGTTTTCCAGTGGCCCAGCGTGCCCTCGATGGTGGCGCCCTCGCCCACGATTACGCGGCATGGATAGCGATGGACACTGGTATCCGCCGGGCGCACGCTGACTCGGGCCTCCTCCAGGGTCGCGCCGACCAACTCGATCCGGTTCGGATCGAAGATGCCCACTCCGAGGTCGGCCGCCGCCTTGGCCATCTGAAGCTTTTCCCATTCCAGACCGAAGAGCCGGCATACGGTGACATCCATCGCGACCGGGTCACTCGAGGCGGCTATCCACCCCCACCAGAATGGGTCATTGGAGCCCGGGCCCTGGCCCTCGCCGGCTACGGCGCCATCGAGAACGGTCAACGCGGGCTTGAATCGGCGCAAGAAGAGTCCCGTGCCGCGATAGTAGGCGGCGCCCAGGCGCTGCAGGTAAAGCCGAAAGCTCATCGGCACCAGGCCGACCCAGTTCTTGCAGGCGCAAGAAATCGGGTCCACAACATGGGTCTTGGCTTTGGGAACATCAATAATGGCGTCGGCTCGCTCCAAGATCTCGGCCGCCGGCATGTAGCGCCACTCTCCGGCGTCCTCGCCGAAATCAAAGACCTTATGCGCGACTTCATCCAGGTAGATCACCCGCGCCCCTGTGCCCTGAATGGCTTGGGTCATGCCACTCTTGGACATGACCGTGCGTGTCTGCTGGGCATGGCCGGCGGCTTCGGCGACCCAGACCTCCTTGGCTCCCGCATCGAAACAAGCTCCAACCAGCACTCGCATCAGACGAGGCGAGGTCGTCGAACCGCTGAGTGCGCCCTTGAACAGCGTCTGGTTAGGTTTGAGCAATACTTTGCTGCCCTTGGAGACAAAGGCTCCCATGCCGTCCAGGGGGCGTAATACGTTCTGCACCGCCTGGCTCAGTGCCTGCTCGCTCTCCTTTTCTCCCGGCACACGCGCCAGAGAGATTCTCGCTCGTTGCTCACTCACCACATTCGATTCCATAAATCCTTTCTCCGGAAAAATTGGTCGCGCGAAATGGTAATCATCGCCCAGCCACTCCCCACGCATAGAATACGCTTGGATTGTTTGATGGAACGACCGCGGCCAAAAGCCCCTTGCAGGTTAGACCCACTCTAGGCCTCTGTGCAGTAGGGCAATCCACTACCACGCAAGGGGCCTTACGAGGCCAAAGGGCAATGTCCTATCGGCGTTGCTCCCTGCCTGCAATTCAGGCGGAGGCAGGCGTATTCCTCACTTGCGGCCGGTTGGAGGAGACCCGCCAGGTTCAGTTCGTGTCCAGGGCGTGCCGGGCCTTCTGGCGATAGGCCTCGATTTGGGCGTTTCCGGATGACGGTTCGTTGGCGGCGAGTTTCCAGGCGGCGAGCGCCTCGGCATTGCGTCCCAGGGCGGCGAGGGCCAGGCCGCGGCGGTATTGAATGT
>JBJKSV010000378.1:0-3060 GCA_046703605.1 Limisphaerales bacterium | reverse complement strand
AAGCATGGGTGGAGATCATTTGGGTTGCGCCACTGGCCATGTCGTGAACGAAAACATCATAGGCCTTATTGGAATCGTTGGGCACCAGACCCGAATCGTATGCCGAAAAGACGACCAGCCGCCCATCGTCGCTCATGCCAGGCGTATCGGCTGTGCTGACGCCCGGGCCCCCGCTGTTCGCAGTGCCGGCATCGACGAGGCTCGTTGTGCCGGCCTGCAAATCCCGCACGTAGAGATGAAAATCGTCGGTGATCTGGTTGGTCACCAGGTTGTCCGCATCGCTCAGGAAGACGGCGAACCGGCCAAGAGGGTCCAGGACGGGCGAATCGGATATGGAATTCGTGGCGATGGAGCCGTCCAAGCCCACGCTGACGAGGGTGGTGGTTGCTGCCGATGCGTCATAAAGCAGGACGCAAGTAGTCGAGCCGTCGGTGCCATTCGTATTGGCCACGAAGGCCATGCGCTGGCCATCGGGCGTGAGCGCCAGGTTATGGATGTCAGGGTAATTAGACGGTTCGACGAACACGTTCGTGCTGACGACTTCTGTTGTCCCGCTCTGAGACTCGTACCTGAGCGCCAATCCACGGACGGCGTTGTTGGGACAGGCCTCGTAAGCGACGACCTGGCCGTCATCACTGATGGCGGCGTTGAAGGAGAAGGCGCTGGCCGAGCCGAGGGCCTGTTGCACGGCGGACCGGGCTCCTGCGCTGGCCCAGACCGTCGTGCCCCCCACCACATCCCGGACGTAGAGATCTCCGTATTTCGTACCATTGAACACTGTTGGCACACCAGGGACGATACCAGTTGCGGTGCTGTAAAAGCCGGCGTAACGGCCATCGGGCGTCACCACAGGCGATTCGGAGCTGCTGAGCGAGAAGCCGACGGCGTTTTGGGCGCCTACGCTCACGAGGGTAGTTTTGGCCTCCTGGAGGTCCCGAATGAACACGTCTTCGATGCCGTTGGTGTCGTCCGCAACGAGATTGCTGGCCGCGCTGACGAATACAACAAACCGCCCATCCGGCGTCATAGAGGCGTCCCGCGAGGGCCCGTTGCCCACCGAGCCATCCGCGGCGGCGCTCACCAGGAGCGTCGTGCCCGCCGACAAGTCGCGGACAAAAATGTCGCTGGCGTCGTTGCCGTCAGCGGGAACCAGGTTGCTTGCGGCGCTTTCAAACAACAGGTAACGCCCATTGGTGGAAATGCCCTCCGGAATGCAATCGCCATTGGCCTCTGCCGTTCCATCCAGGCTGACGCTGACCAAGGTGGTTGTGGCCGCGCTCCGATCTCGCAGAAACACATTGAGGGGCATCGGGAGGAGCGGGCCGGGAGGACTGTTTGTCTGAATCGATGTGAGATTCTTGGCGGTGCTGGCAAAGAGCACATAGCGGCCATCGGGCGTCATGAGCGGCGCGCCGGAGTCGCCGTTACCTCCGGCTGGGGGAGGCAGGTCTGGATCTCTGAGAGTTACCAGGCTTAGCGGAGCGGCTGTGAGGGTCGTTGCCAGGGATGTGACCAGGACAAGCAGGCTGAGGCCTTGTTCGTTCCGAATGAAGTTTTTGGCTTTCATATTCCTTGATGGACTGTGACGCATATTGTCTGTTGCAACCGGCAGAGTCAAGATCTTTGCCAACCTATGCCGAGCTTTTGCGTTTGATCCGACTCTGTCACATTGCGCTGTCATCATTTTGATGCCTGAGTCCATCATACCGCTTACGAGGTCCTTGTCTGTCAGTTAAGTACTGAATGATGTGTAATGAAAAACATTACACGCTCCCAGGTTTTCGATTGGCGATTTGCCGTGACCATGCATTGGAAGAACTCCTGGACATTCGAGGCTGGGGGCTTGACGCGCATTCAGTCGCGTACAGTATAATATTACAAAAGTAAAGTGGTGCCCGCATGGCGATGGATGGCATCAAGGAAGTTCTAGCGAGGCCGCGGTATGAAACGATCAGCACCAGAGTTGCGCGAGATGGCCGCCGCAATTGTCCGGAGATTGCAGGCGGCCGGTTTCCAGGCGTTTTGGGTGGGGGGCTGCGTGCGCGACTTTCTTTTAGGGCGCGAACCGGGCGACTACGACATAGTGACCTCAGCCCTGCCCGAACAAATTGAGCGGCTCTTTCCTCGAACGATTGCCGTGGGCCGGAAATTTGGCGTCATGGTGGTGGTTGAGGCCGGCCACCAGTTTCAGGTGGCGACGTTTCGCGCTGAGGCCGATTACCAGGATGGCCGGCACCCGGGGCAGGTCACCTTTGGCGATGCCAAAGCCGATGCGCTGCGGAGGGACTTCACCATCAACGGCCTCTTTTACGACCCCGTTCGAGATGAATTGCGCGACTGGGTCGGGGGCAGGGCCGACCTGGACGCGAAGTGGATACGGACCATTGGGTCTCCCAGCGAGCGATTTGGCGAGGACCACTTGCGCCTGCTCCGGGCCGTGCGGCTGGCGGCGCAGCTTGGATTTGAGATCGAAGCGGAGACTTTCAACGCCCTCAGGGCCGCGGCTCCCGCCATCCGGCACATCAGCGCGGAGCGGATTCGGGACGAATTGCTCAAGCTGTTTCGTCCGCCGCACGCCTCGCGCGGGCTGGAACTGCTGCGCCAGAGCGGATTGCTCCAGGAGGTCCTGCCGGAAATCGCGGCGACAATCACCTGCGAACAGTCGCCGGAGTTTCATCCGGAAGGCAGCGTGTTCAATCATTTGCGGCGCATGCTGGAGGCGATGCCTCCCGATGCCGACTCGCGGTTGCCCTGGGCCGTGTTGTTGCACGACATTGCCAAGCCGGTCACTGCCGCTACAGACACACAGACCGGCGCGATTCATTTCTACGGCCACGAACGCGTTGGCGCCAGCATGGTGGAGCGCATCCTGGAACGCCTGCGCTTTCCCCGAAAACAGATCGACGACATCGCTAAAGCCGTCCGCTGCCATATGCAGTTCAAGGATGCGATGGAGATGCGCAAGGCCACGCTGCGCCGGCTGTTGATGCGGCCCACCTTTCCGCTCGAACTGGAACTGCACCGGCTCGATTGCCTCGGTTCGCACGGGGGGCTTGAGGT
>JBJKSV010000377.1:0-17316 GCA_046703605.1 Limisphaerales bacterium | reverse complement strand
CCCTTTTAACGAACCGGGGCTGGATAGCGGCTATTGGTTTTGGGAGTATCCCCCCACCCACGCGTCGGGACAGCAGAAAAAGGGGTCCAGAGACGGCCCTGTCCGCCGCGAGCGCGTCCCGCCAGGAGCCCGACTAGAATCGTTGAACATGAGCATCCGTTGCAAGTAGGTCAAATGCACGTGAGTTTATGGCAAAGAACAAGCCGATATGAGGCTCCGCCTCTATCCTTGTCGCTTCCCTCCTCCTGCCGAATCCGAAATTGACGCCCTCCGCGCCGCCACCGCTCCTCACCCTCAGTCCGCCGCTGTTGACGGCCCCCTGACGCCCGGCTGACGGGTAAGTTGACGGGTTAAGTCGTTGATGATCAACGATCCTGACGGGTTGACGGGTAAAACGAAGCATATACCCCCCCAACCCGCATTGCCATTGAACCAGGGGGTGATTCCCTGCTCTCCGACCGAAGCTCTTGGGCTGGATTCAAAATGCGGCGGAGGCTTCCTATTTGCCCGAATAGGCCACGCGCCACAGGACCCCATTGCCATCTTCCGTCACCAAAAGCGCGCCGTCATGGGCGACCGCCACTCCCACCGGGCGTCCCCAAACGCTTCGATTGTCCACCACAAACCCGGTCAGGAAGTCGTCGTATTCGCCCGTCGGGACGCCGTTATGAACCCGGACACGCACCACCTTGTAGCCGGTGCGCCAATGCCGGTTCCAGGAACCATGGAAAGCGGCGAACGCGTCTCCGCGATATTCCTTGGGAAAGACTGCCGGGCCTGAGGTGGCGGTGTAGAAGGTCATTTCAAGCGAGGCGGAGTGGGCCTGGAGCAGGACGTCCGGCACGAGCACACGCCCGGCGAGGTCGGGTCGTTCACCCGCGTGGCGCGGGTCTTCATGGTTGCCCATATAATACCAGGGCCAGCCGTAGAATCCCCCTTCCTTCACGCGCGTGATATAGTCCGGCACGAGGTCGTCGCCCAATCCGTCGCGCTCGTTGGTGGAAACCCACAACACACCCGTGGCCGGGTCCACGGCCAGGCCGACACCGTTGCGAATGCCGGTGGCGAAGGCATGAAGCGGTTCTCGCCCCTCTGGATCCGTTACCAGAATGTCGGCGCGGTTCATCTCAGCACCCCACGCCGCCCCCAGTCCGTGCTCGGCCTCCCAAGCGCGGATTTGAGCGGCATCCTTCCTCGGCATTCCTTCGGCGATATTCGAGCCGGAGCCTACCGAGATGAACAAGCGCCGGCCATCTTTCGAGAATGCGATGTCTCGCGTGGAATGCCCTCCGTGGCTCTCGCACAAACGCGGCACGATGACCTGGGCGGGGCCCCGGGCCTCCAGGTCCCCGCTTCGATATGGAAAACGAACCACTGCGTTGTTGTTCGCCACGTATAACCACCTCGGATTCTGACCCGGCGGATAGAAGGCTATGCCGAAGGGGCGATCCAGGTGCGCCGCATAAATCCGATTCACTGAGGGAGCGTCCGCGCCATCGGCTGCCCGCAAAACCCGGATGCGGCGCGCACCGGTCTCGGCAACAAAAATGTCTCCGTTCGGCGCCACCCGGATCAAACGGGGATCGGACAACCCGGCCGCAAATTCCCGCACCGTAAAGCCCGGCGGAACCGACAGTTTGGCCCCAGCAGGGCGGGGGACGACGCGCGGCCCATTTCCAGCCGAGCGGGTGCTGTAAGGAGGCGGCAGGTCCGCCACCGTGATGTGGTAGCTGACTCCGGGGGCGGCGTGGCGCCAATCATTCGGGCTCTCCGCGGCTTTGGTCGAGGGCGCCCTCTCCCTCGCGCGCGCCATTCCCGCCGGCGCCTTGAGAGTGGACAAATAGGCGATGAGATCCCTCCGATCCTGAGCCGAGGGGACGGGGATCGGCATGGTTGTGCCCGGAACGACGGCGGCCGGATTTGCCAAAAAGCGGTCCAGCGTTTCGGGTGTCCAAACCAGTTTCGAGTCGGTCAGCGCTTGGGAGTAATTGAAACCGGAAACAGCCGCCGCGCGCCGGCCTGCAACTCCAACCAGGCTCGGTCCTCGCCCATTGATCGGCGTGTTTCCAGGACCCAACGTTGCCGCATGACACAGGGCGCAACCCTGCTGGAAGAAGATTTTGCCTCGGGCGGCGGCATCAATTTGGGAAGGTGTTTGCTCCTGAGCTTGGGCCTGGACCACCCAGGCATGAGTGCCCATTCCAAAGACACATCCCGCAAGCATACCGGTTGAAACGGCATGGGCCAGGAGACGCCCGGACTGCGGCTTGGCGCGCCGCTTCACATCGCGCATTTGATTGTCAAACATAGGCTATAGACCCGAACCTTAGCCCATGAGCGGATAAGATTCAAACGCCAGCTTGAGCATTGCCATTTGCCGCCGTCCGCAGCCCCCTCTGGACTGAGTTCCGGTATGGACACCGCATTTCGCGTCGGATAACTTAGTTGCAATGAGCGTCGCCGTCGAAAACTTTGAGATCGCAATTTGGAATCGTGTTGTCGATCCCGATGCCGCGAGCCTTTCGCGCGAAGCGGCTGAGTCACTGCTCCACATTCGGTTGCCGGACACCGACCGCCAACGCGTGAACGAATTGGCTGAAAAGGCCCGGCAGGGGAGACTTGCTGCAGCCGAACAGGCAGAGCTGGAGAGCTATCGTCACGTGGGCCGGCTGATGGAGTTGCTCAAGTCTAAAGCGCGGCAGTCGCTGAGGCGCTTCGGCGCCGGGACCTGACGTGGAGCGGCTCAGGATGAACTGCCAAAGCTGAGTCGCGGCACTCCTATTTGCCCATTCCCTCCTTGCCAAGCTTGGAAAAGGCCCTCCAGGCCGCGTAAAACCCCGCAACTGCCAATCCTGCCACAACCGCCGTTCGGCCCGCGCGAACCGCTGGGGGCGCCGGCGGCTTTCCCCCGCGCAGCCGCTCGGGGAAGGCGCCGTGCATGTGCGGCGTCGCCAAAGTGCGGGCGATCTTCATCAATTCCGCGGTGTGCAGGGCGTGCCGGCCCAAAGCCGCCTGGTCGAGTTGGGTCTTGCAGGAGAAGCCGTTGGCTATGATAGCCGTCGAGGGGGGCGCCTTGCGCACGGCCGGCAACAGGCCAATCTCCCCGCATTGCATCGAGATTTCATACTTGCCGGTTTCGAACCCCCATGAACCCGCCAGCCCACAACAACCGCCTTGCGCCTCTTCAACTTCCATCCCCATTTTCTCCCGCAAGAGCTTCAACTCCGGGCTGATCCCCCCGGTCGCTTTGTGATGGCAATGGCCCCAGACCAGTGCCTTGCCGTCAAGCTTAGGCACTTCCAGGTTGTGTTTCTGGAAGAACTCGGCCCAGTGATAGCAGTTTGACTCTAGCCGCTTGGCTTGCTCGTCGTGAGGCAGCAGTTTCGCCATCTCATCCTTGAAGACCGCCAGGCAACTCGGTTCCATACCGACCACCGGAATGCCCTGGCGAATCTCGTCTCGCAAGACATGAATCGTCCGGCGAAGATACCTCTCCGCTACGTCCAGAAAACCGTAGTCGTACAGGGGCCGTCCGCAACAGACATGCCCGCGGGGCATGATAACTCGGTAGCCGGCCGCTTCCAAACCCTCGACACACGCAACGCCCACGTCCGTGTGGAAATGGTTGTTGAAGGTGTCCGGCCACAGGACGACCGGCGGGCCGGATTTTCTGGCGCTGCCGCCCCGGCGCCGGAACCAGGCCTGAAGAGTCGTGGGCGCAAACGCCGGCACCTTGCGCCGCTGGTCTATGCCCGCAATGAGCTTGGCGGCTTGAGCCAGCCCCGGTGTTTGAGTGAAGAAATTGGCCAGTCCCGGCAGCAGGGAGGCCGCGCGCGCAAATTGGTCGATGAAACCGAAGGCGTACATGTAACGTCTCCTGTTGCGGCGCAGGCTCTTGTAGTGGTGATAGAGGAATTCCGCCTTGTAGGTGGGCATGTCCACATGCACCGGGCAATCATTGGTGCAGCCCTTGCACGCCAGGCAAAGCTCCAGGGCGTCATAGACCTCCTTGCTCTGCCAGCCGTCCTGAATCACGTTGCCCTGGAGCATTTCGAAAAGAAGGCGCGCCCGCCCGCGCGTCGTGTGCTTCTCTTCGTGAGTAACAATATAGCTGGGGCACATCACGTCCACCCCGTGAGGCTGACGGCACTTGCCCACCCCAACACACCGGACCGTGGCGTGGGCGAAGTCGTCATGGTCGTTGGGATAGGCGAACTTGGTTTTGAGCTGCGGGGGATTGTAATCGGGGCCGAGCTTCAGGAAGGCATCGACGGGAAAGGGATCAATCACCTTGCCGGGATTCATCTTCCCTTGCGGGTCCCAAATCCGCTTGAATTGGCGCATGGCCTCGACCAGTTCCGGCCCATATTGCTTGTGAAGGAACTGCGCCCGCTGCTGACCGTCGCCGTGCTCGCCCGAGAGCGAGCCGCCATACGAGATGACGAGGTCGGAGGCCTCGTCGAGGAACTGGCGGTACTGCTTGACGCCTTCACGGCTGCGGAGATCAAATGTAATTCGTGAGTGAATACAGCCCTGCCCGATGTGCCCGTAAATGGCCCCGCTCAAGCCGTACTTGACGTAAAGCGCGTGGAGGTCGCGCAGGTAGGGGCCGACCTTGTCGGGCGGCACGGCCGAATCCTCCCAACCGGGCCAGGCATCTTTGCCATTGGGGGGGAAGGCTGTGGCGCCCAGGCCCCCTTCGCGTATTTTCCAGATCAGTTCGCTTGGGCCGCCGAGTTGTTCGCTCTCGAACAGCGCAATCCTGTCCGCCGCGTAGCCCTTCTTGTGCGTGAGCCATTCCTGGAAGCGCCTTGAGACGTCTCGGACTTCCTCAGCCGTATCCGCCCCGAACTGCACCAGCAGCCACGCGCCTTTTCCCGCACGCGGGAGCTTCTGAAGACCCAGTGCGTCCATATGTTCGAGTTTCTCATCCTGGAACAACACATCATCGAGGGCTTCGAGGCCGATCGGTTTCCATTCCAGGATCTCGCTGACGTGCTCCGCCGCGTCGGGCAGCTCATCGTATTGCACGACGGCGGTGGTGCGGGTCAGGAGAGCCGGGGTGAGCATCAGGGTAATCTCCAAGGCCGTGGCGCATGTGCTTTCGGTGCCCACCAGGGCGCGGGCCACATTGAAGCCCCGCTCGGGAAGCAGTTCGTCCAGATTATACCCGGAGACGCGCCTGGGCACTTCGGTAACTGGCCGGAATCGCTGCCGGATCAGGTCGGCGTAACGGTCGCGCAGGTCGCGGAGCTGGCGGTAAATCTCTCCTTTGCGCCCACCTTGCCGAATGATATCATCGAGTTGGTCCTCTTCCCCGACTCCCACACGGAACCGCTCCCCTCCGTAGATCACTACATCCATGCCATGGACATTGTCGGAGGTGCGCGGTCCGGGCCCGTAGAGTTGTGATTGGACCGAGTGGATACCGCAGGAATTGTTGCCGACATTGCCCCCAATGGTGCAATAGGCGTGCGAGGAAGGGTCTGGGCCGAACACCCAACCATGTTTGCCAGTGACCTTGTTGACCACCTCGTTGATGGCGCCCGGTTGCACGGTCACCAAGCGCCGGGCGACATCGGGTTCATCGATTCGCGTTAAATACTTGGAGTGGTCAATCACCACCGCGAAATTCACCGTTTCGCCGGAGAGGCTGGTGCCGCCGCCTCGGTTGATGATCGGTGCCCCATACCGGCCGCACAGACGATGCGTCTGGACGACATCCTCGCTCGTTCGAGGCACGATGACCGCGATTGGGATCTCGCGAAAGTTTGAGGAGTCGGTCGCATACAGGCCAATGCTGGCGCGATCAAACCGGACTTCTCCTTCGATGCTTCGCGAAAGGTCCCGCTTCAGAGATTGGATGTCTATGCCTCTAACTGGCTCCGGACCCGCCTCTTTGGCGGGATGCTCGAGGTGGAGTCTGCTGAGGATCGTCCCCCCAGGACGCGTCAAAGTTGATAATGCCATGATCTCTCCTTTTACCTCAGCTATGAGTCAGGGCCTCTTTGAACTCGACCGCCTTGCCCTTGGCCGATTTCTTCATGATGCCCCAGCGTTCAGGCTCGTCGCCGAGCAGCGCGGATGACATCTTCCTGGCCATCTCCATCCTGATATGCGGAGGCAGCGGAGGAATTTCCTGGTCGGTCTTGACTTCAAGCAGGACCGGCCGATCTGTCGTTCTAAGGGCCTCATCCCATGAGGAACCCATCCGCTCTGCGTTATCGCAAAAGATCCCCTTGAAGCCAAGCAATTCGGCGTATTTCGCGTAAGGAAAATCGGGGATGTATTGCGACCCCATGAATTTGGGGTCACCGGACAGGACACGCTGTTCCCAGGTGACCTGGTTGAGGTCCTGGTTGTTGAACACACAGAAGATAAAAGGCGCGCCGCTCTTCATGAGTCGGCCCACATAGCGTTTGATGGTAATCATCTCGTTCATCCCGTTCATTTGGAACGCGCCGTCGCCAATCACTGCGATGACGGGCCGGTCCGGAAAGGCGAAGCGCGCGCCAATGGCATAAGGGGTGCCGGCACCCATCGTTGCCAGTGTGCCGGAAAGCGATGCCTCCATTCCTTTGCGAATCTTCAGATGGCGGGCCCACCAATTTGTCGCCGAACCGCAGTCGGCAGTCAGAATACAGTTGTCCGGCAAACGCGGACTCATCTCGTGGATGACACGTTGCGGGTTCATCGGCTCTCCTTTTTGCATCGCGCGGTCCTCCATAATGGCCCACCATTGCCGCACCTCTTTCTCAATCTTGTGGCGCCAGGAGCGTTCCTCCTTGTATTTGAGCAGCGGCAAAAGTTTGCGCAGCGTGCATTTGGAGTCGCCAACCAGCGGAATATCCACCGGGTACCGGTTTGAAATGAAGCGCGCGTCAATGTCAATCTCAACGCACTTGCAACTGCCCTCTTCCGGCAGCCATTCCGCGTAGGGGAAACTCGTGCCGATCATGAACAACAGGTCGCAGCCCTGCATCATGTCGTTGCTCGGCTTTGTGCCCAGCAACCCGATTGCCCCGGTCACAATCGGCAGGTCGTCCGGCGGATGAGCGCGTCCCAGCAGGGCCTTGGCGATGCCCGCCCCCAGCACCTCCGCCGTCTCGATCACTTCGTCCTCCGCCTTGGCCGCGCCTTGGCCCACCAGCATCGCGACCTTCTTGGCTTTATTGAGCAGGTCGGCGGCCTTCTCCAGTTGCTCCTGGGGAGGCGTAATCTCCGGTTGGCAATACCCGATGGATGAATATACCGAACCATGCATCCGCGGTGGGGCCTCCATCGCCTTGGACTCCTGAATGTCTTCAGGAAAGATGACGGTGCTCACCGAGCGGGTGGCCAAAGCGTTTCGAACCGCGCGGTCGATGGCATGCCGGGCCGAGGCGGGGTGCATCACCGTAGTGACGTATTCGGACACGTCCTTGAAGAGCGTGTTCAGGTCCACCTCTTGCTGGAAACTGGCCCCGACGGAAAGCTGCTTCTGTTGTCCTACCAGGGCCACTACCGGCTGGTGATCCAGCTTTGCATCATACAGCCCGTTCAACAAGTGAATCGCCCCTGGCCCCGAGGTGGCGATGCAAACCCCGACCTCACCGGTGAACTTCGCGTGCGCGGTGGCCATGAAAGCCGCCATCTCCTCATGACGTACCTGGATCAGTTCCGGTTGGCCTTTGGCGCGGTCAAAGGCCCCCAAAAACCCGTTGATGCCATCCCCTGGAAAGCCGAAGATCCGTTCGATCCCCCATTCTTTGAGCCGGTTTAAGACATAATCCGAAACCTCTTTTCCTCCTCCGGTTCCCGTCTTTCCCTTCCCCACTGTTGGCAATGACATCGTCTTCTCCTTTCTTTTGGCTGCTGTTTGTCTGCTTGCGCGGTCCACTCCGCGTCTTGCGCTGGCACGCCTTTAAAGGCTGGCCTGGTTGTATAACGCCTTCCCTGTACTCTGGCGAAACACCTCGTTCATAATCCTAGCGGCAAACCGCGAGGATGAAATGGGGTAGTCCACGTAGGCGGGCGGCTGCCGCCTCAGAAACTGAGTTTTTGCTTGTCCTGCTGGAAGCGCCGGTCCCAATCCAACCAACTGGCGGCCCATTGAGGACCGGCGAACTTCTTGCGCGCTTGAGGCCAGGTGGCCTCCAGCAATCTGAGCTGGCGGCGCGCCTCCTGACGTTTGCCCCACTTGAGAAGGGAGTCGATGAAGTCAAGCCGGTTTTCGGGGTACACTGGGGCCAGGGCCACTGCCCGCTCCAAATGGCGTCTGGCCTTCGTGCTGCTTCCGATGCTCAGGAATGAGGGGGCCTCGCGGTAAAGCAGCCCCAGGTTCCGGTCCGGCCCCGCGTAGTCGAAATGTTCATCAAGGCTGCGGGCCTTCTCGAATTGGGTCCGCATCAGGCGCACCAACCTGAGAGCGCCGAACGTCTTTGTCCTGGCCAGTTGGCCCATATCCATCGCGATATAATAATGGGCGGGAGCCGATTTAGGCTCCAGAGCGGCGGCTTGGCGTCCGGCGGCGATGCCCTGCCGCGCAATGGTAGCGCGTTGGGCCTTGTTGGTCGCGAAATCCGCCAGATCGAAGCAAGTGCGGGCGAACTGCCAGGCGGCCTCGGTGTTTCGAGGCTCCTGGCGAAAACGGCTGAGGGCCTTTTCGTAGGCCGCCCGCGCCTTGGCGGCTCGGCTCGGCTGGGCCGAACTGGTGTCCTCGGCGCGAACCAAGCTGCTTGAAAACCTCAATAGCAGGAGAGCCACCAGAAAGATTAGGCCTCTGAGCTTCACCCCCGGCCTTGAATTCGCAGTTGCTAACACCATGATTCAGTTATACTCTAAAAGTTGTGTTATCAAACCGGAAACTAATTGGCTTGGCCCTGGGGGTGGGGCTTTTGTTCCTCACGGCGGGGTGTGGGGGCTTCAGCGCGTCGCCGGGAGTCTCGCCCGCGTCATTTTTCCTGCCGGGACTGTTGAAGAGCGAGCCTCCTGTGGTCCATCCGCACCAGCCAATGCCGGAAATCAACCCCTCCAAGGAGTTAGCTCAATCCTAAAATCATCTATTTATTATGCGATTCCCACTGGCACTGTCGGTGAAGATTGCGCGGCACATTATTAAGCACAAAATCCTGCGGACGCCCCGTTTTGCCCTCGTTTTGCAGCTTGAACCGCTCCACACCTGCAATTTGACTTGCACCGGCTGTGGTCGGATTCGCGAGTACTCCACCAGCCTCAAGGACATGATGCCGCTGGAGGATTGCCTTGAATCGGCGCGGGAGTGCGGCGCGCCGATGGTCTCGGTCTGCGGCGGCGAACCGCTGATCTACCCCAAGATTGAAGAGTTGGTTAACGGGTTGCTCGATCAAGGACGGATCGTCTATGTCTGCACCAATGGGATGTTCATGCGCAGGAAGCTCCGGGATTACCTGGCTAGCATTTATTCGGCCAGCCAGGAACCGCTGCTTCAAAGGCTGATTTCCGAAAAGTTGATTTCGGAGAGAGACGCCGAGACTATCCGAAAGGGCAAACAGGACAACCGCCCGGTCATTCGCCCCACCAAGTGGATGTATTGGAATGACCATGAGGACGGCGTGGAATATACCCACGACCTCATCGTCGAGCGAGAAGGGGTGTTCAAGGAGTGCGTGGAGGCGGTTCGCATGGCCAAGATTCTGGGCTTCCAGGTCGCCACGAACACAACCGTGTACAAGGAGACCGACATGAAGGAGATCGAACAGATGTTCGAGTTCTTCTCTTCATACGATGTCGATGCGCACACCATCTCCCCAGGTTACGATTACGATGCCGCCAAAAAGGACATGGTGCGGCGTTTGGGCAAGAAGCCCGAAGACTTCTTCCTCACTCGCGCCATGACGCGCGAGAAATTTGCGAAAATGCTCGAGTGGGGCGATCGGTTCACGTTCATCGGCACGCGAGTCTATCAGGAGTTTCTGGCCGGGAAACGGGACCTTACCTGCACCGCTTGGGCCATCCCCACCCGCAACATCCGAGGTTGGAAGGCCCCGTGCTATCTCATGACCGATGGTCATTACGAGCATTACCAGCAAATGCTCGACAAGGTGGACTGGTCGAAATACGGCGTGGTCGATGGCGTGGCGCGGGACCATCGCTGCGAAAACTGTATGGTCCATTGCGGCTATGACCCCAGCGGCGCCTTAGGCACTAATTACCGGCGCGGCGACCACTGGAAGAACTTTAAATACAACTTTTCGGCCCGGCCAAAACCCTACGCCGCGGGACGCACGGCCCCGGTGTTCAACGGCTTTTCTATCGGCAAGGGGCACCTGGCCGAGGCGAAGGCAGCTATCAATTCCGGGCTCGCCGGAGCCAAGTCAGCCTTTCAGCGGGAGGACGACAATGGAAATGGCGGCGCCTCGTGCGGCTCGGGCCAGAACGTTGAACGCGAGGCACTGCTGGCGAAGATCCGCGCCGGAAAGAAGGATTGACGCATCACACCAGCCCCAACTGGTTCATCTCGGAATTTAGCTATGAGCAGAACCCTGTTTCTGAGCCCCCCATCTTTCGATGGGTTTGACGGCGGCGCCGGTTCGCGTTACCAGGCCCGCCGCGAAGTAACCAGTTTCTGGTATCCGACCTGGCTGGCGCAACCCGCCGCGTTGGTTCCCAACTCCCGGTTGCTCGATTGCCCGCCCCACGACATTGACATCAAGCGATGCCTGGCTGAAGCGGCCAACTATGATCACGTCATCATTCACACCTCAACGCCCTCGCTGAAGAACGATTGCCGCGTAGCCCAGGCCATCAAGGAGAACCGGACCGAGACCTGTATCGGGTTTGTGGGCGCGCATGCCGCCGTGCTCCCCACCGAGACGCTCAAGGCCTCCAGCGCCATCGACTGGGTCGGACGCAAGGAATTCGATTTTACGTGCAAAGACGTGGCCGAGGGCCGTCCGCTGGAGGCTGTCGCCGGGCTTTCCTACCGGGACAAGGAAGGCAAGATTCGGCATAACCCGGAGCGCGAACTCATTTCGAACATGGACTCGCTTCCGTGGGTCGCCGACGTGTATAAGCGCGACCTGCGCGTGGAGAACTATTTCATTGGCTATCTCCTGCATCCCTATGTCAGCCTTTATACGGGCCGCGGCTGCCCCGCTCAATGCACCTTCTGTCTCTGGCCCCAGACCATCGGCGGACACAAATACCGCGTGCGCTCCCCAGAGAACGTGGCTAGCGAAATGGCTTACATGCAGAAGCTTTTTCCGCAGGTACGGGAATTCTTTTTCGACGACGACACGTTCACCGCCAACCTGCCCCGCGCCCGCGAAATCGCCCGCAAACTCGCCCCGCTTGGGCTGACCTGGAGCTGCAACAGCCGCGCCAATCTGGAGTACGATACAATCAAGTTCTTTAAGGACTCCGGGCTGCGATTGTTCCTGGTCGGTTACGAGAGCGGCAATGAGGAAATCCTCAAGCGCATCAAGAAGGGGGTGACCCTGGAGGAGATGCGGCGGTTCACCACCGCCTGTCATCGCGCCGGGGTGGTTGTCCACGGAACCTTTGTTCTCGGTCTGCCCGTCGAGACGCCCCAGAGCATCGAGAATACGATCCGCTTTGCCCAGGAACTGGACGTCTTTAGCATCCAAGTCTCACTGGCCGCACCCTACCCGGGCACCGAGCTTTATGAAATGGCCCGCCAGAATGGCTGGTTCGTCAAGAAAGACAAGACGGACCTGGTCGAGGATGACGGCTTCCAGCAAAGCTCACTGGAATATCCTGGCTTGAGCAAGGAGGAGATCTTCGAGGCGGTGGACCGCTTTTACCGCGCCTATTATCTTCGCCCAAGGCCCATCCTGCGCATCATCAAGACCATGCTCGAGGACAGGAATGTCTTCGTCCGCCGTTGCCGGGAAGGTTACGAGTTCTTCAAGAGCCTGCGCCAGCGAAAGCAGGACCTGGCCGCCGCAAGGTCCGCAACGGCGGCGCAGGGCGCGACGCCGGCCATGGCGTAGTACCTCACTTCGCAAAATGACTGGGGCCTCCGTATGACTAGCCCTGCCTCCGGTGTCTTTGGCAGGACGCTGGCGCTCAAGTGCCGCTCGAAAACCGGCTGCGGAATTGCTCCCATTTAGCGGAGAATTGGTGCGCTCTGAGGATCCGCTCCAATCGTGGAAAATCAATGGGCCGACGCGGCGCGTCCCGGACGATTTGGATGTGCAGAAGGCCTTTGGCGCGTCCAGCGCATAGCTTGAGGGCAACCAGGTATTCAATATCGACGACCAGGAATGAAACCCCGCGCTCCGTTGCCTGCACGGCGCTGCTCAGACTCTCTGATTCCAGGGGCGTGGCAGCCGGAATGAATTGGAACTTGAGGCCGTCCAGCACCAGGTACTCTCCAGGCGCAGCCGCGCCCCGCTGCCTAAAAGACTCGTAAATGGGACCCAGGTCAATTAGGCCGCCAGCGCATGGAATGAAGGCCAATACGTCCGGGTCGGCCGTGTAAACCGGCTCAGAATGGTACGTAACGCCCATTCCGCCCGTGATTGCGAACTTTCCGATCACTCCGCTCCGCTCCGCCTCTGCCATCGCCTCAATGACCTTAAGTACTGCCAGGGACAGCGTCGCCGGGGCAGGCGAATCTGCGGGAGGGTGAATGTGAGCCAGTTTCTCGAAAAAAGAGGCGCACGCCGAGCGTCTGCGCTCTGATTCCTTGGCGTTGAAAAGCCGTTCCCGAAACTCCTGAACAGTCGTGGTCATTCGCTATTTGGCACACCGTAACCTGCTCGGGTCCGCGGCTCAAGGCCCAATCCAGAGGAACAGGCGGCTCAGTCATGACGAGTCCGTGCCGCAAGACTGCCTCAAAGAATTGGCTTTGACTTGCGGATTTTGCGGCGTATTGTTTCGCCCGTTAATGGTTATTACGCCTTCATCCAAGCTGTCGGAGCCGCATGGCATTTTCTATGCGGACCGGATGGCTTTGTGGCGACAGAAGCCCAACTGGGTCCGTTGTTGCCAGAGCGGTTGGGGGTAGAAGAGCGGTAACAGAGGAAAGCACTGCGAGATTTCAAAAACCCACCCGCTGAGAGGCAGGTGGGTTTTTTTCCTGCTTCAGTTGGGGGTCAACGATCAGAATCATGAGCGAAACTCAAACCAGTCTCCGGGAGAGGTTGCGCGCGCTGCCGAGGGAAGCGTGGCTGCTGTTTTTCGGCACCTTCCTGAACAAGTTCGGGGCCTTTGTCGTGCCGTTCCTGGCGATTTACATGACCCGCCTCGGCTATAGCGGCGCCCAAGCCGGCATGGCGATTGGCGCCTATGGGGTTGGCACATTGATTGCCTGCATCCTGGGCGGCTATCTTGCGGACCGCTTCGGACGGCGCAAGACAATCGTCCTGTCCATGTTTTCCGGCGCCGCCGTCATGCTTTGCCTCTCACAGGCCCGGAGCCTCCCCGCAATCGTGTTGCTGGCATGCCTGGCGGGATTGACCTCAGAACTCTATCGACCCGCCAGCAGCGCCTTGCTCACCGACCTCGTTCCCGCCGGACAGAGAGTGACCGCCTTCTCGGCCTACCGCTTGGCCTTCAACGCCGGTTGGGCCTTCGGGCCGGCCACCGCCGGGTTGCTGGCCAAAGAATCCTTCTTTCTGCTCTTCGCTGGAAATGCGCTGACCTCCGTGCTCTATGGGCTTCTGGCCTGGTTCGCCCTGCCCTCCGGGCTGCGAGGCATCCGCGTGGGAAACACGCTGGGCGCGACGTTCCGGGTCCTGCGCGACGATTGGCGGTTCCGGCAGGTGCTCTGCGCGTCGCTGGGGGTCGGGTTGGTGTTTGTTCAGGTGTTTTCCACCATGAGCCTGGAGATTACGCAGAGCGGGTTCGATCCATCGGTCTATGGACTACTGGTTTCGTTGAACGGTCTGCTGGTCGTGCTCTGTGAACTGCCGCTGACGACGCTGACCATCCGCTATCCGGCGCGGCGGGTGATGGCATTGGGCTATCTGTTAATAGGCATAGGCTTTGCTTCCAACGTCCTGCCTCGGACCCTGCCGCTGCTTGTCCTCACCACCGCCCTGTTCACTTTGGGGGAGATGGTGAGCATGCCGCTGGCTGGCGCCTATGTCGCGGACCTGGCGCCGGTCCAGCAACGTGGTTTGTACATGGGGACTTACGGACTGGTATGGGCGCTGGCATTTGTGGCCGGGCCGAGCCTGGGCATGGTCCTGTACTCCGCTAGCCCGGTGACTTTGTGGGTCTTGTGCGGTCTGTTCGGAATCGTCGCGGCGTCGGTGATTACACTTGAACCGCGTGCTCGCGAACTGACGCCGCGCCGCCTCGGCGCGCCCCCGCCAACCCCGCAGGTCATAGGAGAATGATGCAGCCGTTTCCCCTCATCGTGGCTCACGTGAGCGGTCGCGATGCGCTCAAGCGCAGACTGTTGCGACTCAGGAGCCCGGCGTCTTCGGGGCGCTCATCAGATCATCCACCGCCTTGGCGAGATCGACGAGGTATTCGTCACCTTTGGGATGATGGGTCAGGGCGGCGAGGATGTAGAAGCGGTTTGGCCCGATAATGATCGCCGAGTCGTGGAGCCAATCCTCCCACGAGCCCGATTTTCTCAGAATCCACACGTACCGGCCCTGGAGGCCGCGCACGAATTTGTTGTCGTCGGGCGGGATATCTGGGGACGCGAAGATGTTGAGCATGGCGCGCGAGGCGGCAGGGGACACGAGTTTGCCCTGTTCGAGCAGGAGGTAGAATCGCAGCAATTGGCGGATGGTGGCGGCATGCGAATCATCGGCGATGGGGTCGCCGATGCGTTCGCCGAGCTTGCCGTAGTGTTTGCCGAACCATAAACCGCCGCCGTGATGAACGTCGTAAAAGCCGTAGGAGTTGATGACCTTCTGAATATTGGCGATGCCCATCGCCTCGGAGAAGCGGGTGGCCATCTGGTTGTCGGATGCCTTGATCATCAGGCCCAAATCGTGGCGAGTTTCGGCGGCGAGGTTTGTGGCGGCCTGCGGATGGAGTTCGAAATAGGCCAGCAGGATGCCGATTTTTGGAATGCTGGCGGCGTATTCGATGCGGTCGGGGTGAATCACGGCAAGGCGCAAGCCCTTGAGGTCAAGCAGACCGACGGCGGTTTGGTTGGAGTTGATGCCATACTTGGCGCGCAGACCGGCGTCGATGGCCGCGAGCTTGCTTTGAAGAACCGGGTCGGTGGGTGTATCGAAGCCCAGGACGTACCGGTTGGACCGTTGGCTCTTGAGTTCCGGGATGTCTGCGGTAGTCATGTTCGTGCCAGGAGAGGCGGCTGTATCCCGGGTGGTGCGCCCGCCTGTGTAAAACAGAAACGTGATAATAGCCAGGGCAAGGAACGGGCCGCAAAGGATCAGGAATTTGAGGGGCGTCTGTTTCAAGGTGGATAGATCTGGTCATGCCGGCAAGCGGCTTGGCGGGTTCTTCGGGCCATCGAGCCGAGCAACGCGAGCCGGTTAAGAGTTGCTTGCATCACCGGTGGGGTTTGCGTGGAGCCGAGGAAGGGAGTCTGGCAGAGTTTGTCATAATGAGGCAGTTTAAGCGTCACTCCCGGCGGGTGTCAAACGCAGGGCACTGGCGCCAGGCAATTCTCTGCCAAAATGAATTGCACGGCGGTTGACAAAATCGGGATGAGGTTGCGGGATTTTCCTGACTCGGCAAATCACCGCAGAGCGGTTGACGCGCGCCGGTGTATCGCACCTGCTGGATCGATCACTGGGTTCGCCCTTCGCACAAGACGAGTCCCTCGACGACACATTTCGGATCTCTTTGGCCGGCGCGCAGGAAAAAACGGCCCTGCTCCTTCGGGAGGGGATGTGGCATCGACCTACAGGGACGACCCCGGCTACGCACATCCTCAAGCTCCCTCTGGGTGTAAATTCCCAAGGTATCGACCCTTCGACCTCGGTGAAGAACGAATGGCTTTGCTCAGATCTCATCCGGGCCTACGGCATGGGGGCCGCCAAGTGCCGGATGGAAATCTTTGGTGTTTACAAGACGCTGGTGGTTGAGCGATTCGATCGCCGGTTGGCCGCCGACGGCACCACTTGTGGCTTTCGTTGGGAAGCGCGTGGTTTCTCATGGGGCCTGCTTGTCTAGGTTTGTCTTGCGCCGCCTCTCCTGACGCGGCTTGAATCTCAGCCGCCTTTCGGAATGAAACCCGGAACGCCCGTCTGTGTCACCGAATTGAGCCTGTGCCTGGTTTGAATTCGGTTGATCTCCTCAACGGCAGTTTCTGGAATTTCGGAGATGTTGTAATTCTCGCGAGCGCGATCCAGAGTCTTCGCGGTGGTGAGCACGGCTGTTCCACGTTGAATCCCCCAGGCGAGCAGAACCTGTGCTGGGGTCAGAGAGGCTTGGCGGGCGATAGCCAGAACTGCCGGATCTTCAAGCGGGCCGGGTCGCGCCCCATGACCCAACGGCGCAAATGCCAAAAGCGCAATGCCTTTCTCCTTGCAGAAGTCCAGCAGCTCCGTCTGAGGAAGATACGGATGCGATTCCACTTGAACCACGGCGGGCTTGATCCTCGCGGCTTCGTAGAGAAGCTGCAAGTGTTCGAGAACGACGTCGGACAATCCAATGGCTCTGCACTGACCCTGGTCCACGAGACGTTCCATCGCCCTCCAGGTTTCGAGGAGAGTCACGCCCTTATCATAAATGATGTTGCCACTTTGGTCCCGAGGGTCCATGTCGTTCCCCGGTTGAAATGCGAAGGGAGTGTGGATCAGGTAAAGGTCCACGTAACGGAGCCCGAGCCGGTCACAACTCGCCTCAAACGCCGGTCCAACACGTTCTGGGCGATGGTTGGTATTCCAGAGCTTTGTGGTGATGAAGACATCCTCACGGGCGATTGCTCCAGTTGCGAGCTCGCCCCGCAATGCCTCACCCACCTCGCGCTCATTGCGATATCGTTCCGCGCAATCAAGGTGTCGAAATCCAACCCTCAACGCGTTCGTGGTGGCACGCTTGGTTTCGGCAGGGTTTGGGATCAGAGTGCCGAAACCGAGAGCCGGCATCGAGCCGGACCCGAAGTTAAGGGGTATTTTCGAAAAGCGAAGGCCGGAGGAATGCTTTGTTGTCATTGGCTGTAGATATTGGTGTCACAAATTGTTGCCGCGCGCCCGGAGCGGATTGCTGAGTGTTCAATGAAAGCCATGCTCATAGACCGAGAGTTTCCAACAGTCGAAGCCAGATCTCGCTGATGGTCGGATATGAAGGAACGGCGTGCCAGAGGCGTGAGAAGGGGACGGCCCCAACAATGGCGATGGTCGCCGCATGAATCAATTCTCCAACCGAGGGTCCATGTCGTTCCCCGGTTGAAATGCG
>JBJKSV010000376.1:0-3782 GCA_046703605.1 Limisphaerales bacterium | reverse complement strand
TCAGTCGTTGTAGGCGCTCTCGCCGTGTTGACTGAGGTCGAGGCCCATGGTCTCTTCTTCCTCGGTGACCCGCAGGCCAACCAACAGATCGACCAGTTTCATCAGGATGTAGGTCCCCACGGCGGCGTAGAACATGGTGAAGCCGACGCCTTTGAGTTGGTTAACGAATTGCGCCGCCCCGCCCACTAGCGAAACCACTTGGCCGTGGAGCTTCCAGGTCGAGGCCAACTGGTCGTTGATGGTGGCGCTGGCCAGGAAGCCGAGCATCAGCATGCCAATAGTGCTGCCCAAACCATGCACGCCGAACACGTCCAGCGAGTCATCGTAACCGAAGCGCGATTTGAGATGCGTGACCGCGAAATAGCAACCCGCCCCGGCGACCAAACCGATGAGCAGGGCCGAAGGAATGGAAACGAAACCCGAAGCCGGGGTAATCGTTGCCAGCCCCGCGACCATCCCTGAAGCGGCGCCCAGGACACTGGGTTTGCCCTTGTGGAGCCATTCGCAGAAGGCCCAACTCAGCGCCGCGGCCGAAGCCGAGAAGTGAGTCGCCGCGAAGGCGCTCGTGGCCAGCGTGCCGGCGTTCACCGCACTTCCCGCGTTGAAACCGAACCAGCCGACCCAAAGCAGGCCGGCGCCAATGAGGCTCAAAACGACATTATGAGGAGGCATTGGCTCCTTCGGATAACCCAGGCGTTTGCCCAGCATGAGGGCGCAAACCAGGGCCGAGACGCCTGAACTGATATGCACCACCGTCCCGCCGGCAAAATCCAGGACGGGGACACTTCCGCCTTGCGCCCAGTTGAAAAAGCCGCCCTTGCCCCAGACCATGTGCGCCAGCGGACAATAAATGAGCGTGACCCAAAGCGCCGTGAAAAGCAAATAGGCGCTGAACCTTATTCGTTCGGCCATGGCCCCACTGATGAGGGCCGGCGTGATGATGGCGAACATCATCTGGAAGAGCATGAAACTCTCGGCGGGGATGGTCGGAGCATAGGAAAGGTTGGGGGCTGAGCCGACGCCCCGAAGGAGAAAGTGCTGGAGAGGATTCCCGCAAAAGGCATTGCCGATACCGAAGGCCATGCTATAGCCATAAAGCACCCAGATCACCGAAACCAGGCCCATCAAAATCATGCTGTGCATCATTGTGCCCAGCACGTTCTTCCGGCGCACCAGGCCCCCGTAAAACAGGATCAGGCCCGGCGCCGTCATCATCAGCACCAGCGCCGAGCTAATCAGCAGCCACGCATTGTCTCCCGAATTGATAGCGGGGGCGGAATTGACCTTGGCTTCGAGTTGCGCCAGTCGAGTTTCGATCGAGGCCGGGACCGGCGCGGCCTGGGACGCAGCCAAAGACCCGAGCCACAGCAACGTGATGGCTAATAGGACAGGGGTAAGGCGCTTGCCAAACGGAGTTCTCATTGGGGGCATATTTCAGCGAAATGCGGCGGCGAAGTCAACCCGGTTATCGGCGCACTACGCATTCAATCCTGTTTGACGCCGTATCCGGTTCAGACACAATTGCCGCAAATGGACGAAAGAGCCAGTCGCGTGATCCGGCCAACTCCGCTCTGGGGAGCAGGCGCCCCCGACCGAACGAGTTTGGCGACTGGCTTAATGGCCGGATTCGCCACCGCGACACTGGCGGTTCATCTCATCACGGTCGCTATCACGCCCTACGGCATTCATCGCGACGCCTTTCTCTATCTGGCCATGGGCCATCACCTGCGATTCTGGCGCATGGATTTTCCACCGGCCATCGGCGTCCTCGCCAAAATCTCTACTGCAATCTTCGGCCAGTCCTTGCTCACTGTTCGATTTCCGCCGGCGATTGGCGGGACAGTGATCATCGTCCTGACGGGCCTGATGGCGCGTGAATTGGGAGGAGGGCGCCTGGCACAGGGCCTTTCCATGGGCGCGGTTCTTCTGTGCCCCCTGTTCTTGCGCACGGCGACGCTGTTCCAACCGGTTGTGTTCGACCAACTCTGGTGGGCGCTCGGCTTTTATGCGCTTATCAGAATTGCGCAAGCGCCGCGAAGCCGTTGGTGGCTGCTGCTGGGGGCAGCCGGGGGCCTGGGATTGCTCACGAAGTTCAGCATTGGTTTCTTTGCCGTTGGAGTGGCGCTCGGAATGCTGCTTTGGCGCGAGCGCGCGGTGCTGGGGAGCCGCTGGCCGTGCCTGGCCGTGCTCGTAGCGTTGGTCATCGGCAGCGCCAGCATTGTCGGCCAGGTGCGGCTGGGTTTTCCGGTCTTCATCTGGATGCACGACCTTCAGGTTCATCAGCTCGAGCGGCTCACCTACGGGGATTTCCTGCTCGGACAGGTCCTCCAACTCGGGCCGGCTATCCTGCTGGCCGGCGCGGGCTTGGTATTCCTGCTGGGGGCGGAGGTGATGCGGCCTTATCGGATGGTGGGCTGGACGTGCCTCGGCGCGTTTGCGTTGCTGATGCTGCTGCACGGAAAGGCCTACTACATCGGGCCTATTTACCCGGCGCTGCTGGCTGCCGGCGCAGTTGGCCTGGAAAGCCTGGCGGTCGCACCCAGGCGAATCGCGCTCGGTTTTTTGATTCCGATGCTTGCCGCCTGGGGCATCGCCGTGCTCCCTTTCGGGCTGCCCATTCTGCCTCCTGCGCCAATGGCACGCTACGCAGCGGCTGTGGGCATCAAGGCTGCGGTGACCACCAACAGCGGCACCCAGCTTGCCTTGCCGCAGGACTATGCGGATATGCTCGGCTGGAAGGAGCAGGTAGCGGCTGTGGCGCGCGCCTGGAAGCAACTGCCCGGGGCTCAGCGCGCCCAGGCCATGGTCATCGCCCGCAACTACGGCCAAGCTGGGGCGCTGGAGTTTTATGGGCCGCAATACGGGCTGCGGCAGCGCATCCTCCTGCCTGACAATTACACTCTATGGCCGCCGCCCAGCAACGGGCTGTGCAACGTCGCAGTGACCATCGGGATTACGCCCGACGGTCTCTCTCAGGCCTTTCGCTCAGTCCGGTTGGTTGAAACGTATGACAATCCCTGGCGGGTGAGCGACGAACGGCACCTGCCCATTTGCGTTGCCGAATGCCCGTTCCGAGACATTCTTGGGGCCTGGCCCCGTCTCAAACGTTGAACCCCGCTCGGCCCATGGGCACCCAGCAATTCTCATTTTCCCTCGGATCACACCGCCGCGTGAGGGCACCCGGCCTGCATCTTCGCTCACCCGGCGGCAATGGGCGGGCGCGTCTTCGCTGATGGACACGGGCATAGCCAGAATTCACGCGCGTTCGCGGCAGCAGGCGATGGATTGGAGCCTGGTGCTCGCGAGCCAGGAGATTGAGGTCACCATCACTCGCTCCGAAGAGGATGGCAGTTGGGGACTACTGCTGGCGGAGGCCGACTTGCCGCGGGCGCTGGATTCCATCCGTCAATACCACCTGGAAAACCGGGGCTGGTCCTGGCAGCATGCCATTTCCGAAAACGGCCCCCTCTTTGACTGGGCCAGCCTGGCCTGGGTGGCGTTGGTAGTCCTGTTCTATTTCCTGGAAGGCCAGCGCGGGTTCCGGGCCGCCGGTTACATGGACACGGCCGCGGTGAGTCACGGACAGTGGTGGCGTTTGTTCACAGCCGTCTGGCTCCATGCCGACGTCGGACACCTTGCCTCCAATGCCTCCTTCGGTTTCATTCTGCTGGGCTTTGCCATGGGCGTTTACGGCACGGGCACGGGCCTGCTGGCCTCCTATTTGGCCGGCGTGGTGGGGAATATCGCCTCGTGGCGGCTTTCATCCATGCCCCACATCAGCT
>JBJKSV010000375.1:0-3684 GCA_046703605.1 Limisphaerales bacterium | reverse complement strand
GGGCAGCCGATATCCAACGCGCGGGCCAAGGGCCGACGGAGGGAGGGGGGGACAGTGTATGTACCCCTCTGGAAAGGTTACAAGGTAACAAACGTTGGTAATCAGGGACTTAGGCCGGTTTTAGGGGTCACAAAGGGGTTACAAAGCGTTACAAATACGGTAGAAAGCCGGGGGAAGATGCGTTGGCGGCAGGTTGCCCCGTTCTCAGCCGGGCGACAATCGCCAGCTCTGCCGGGTCGGTCTTTGGCCGCGCGGCCAGACCCTCCTGCGTCCAGCCCAGGCGCGGCAGGTGCTCGGCCAGGATTGGCCCGGCTTTGGCCTCGGCGCTTTCGTGAGGCGCGTTTCGTCCGCGGACGTGGCGGATTGTGGCATTGATCCGAGCCGGAGCGCGAACTTGCCTCCGGGTTGTCTGCCGGATCGAGGCAGTGTGTCCAACTTCTGGGCTGATTGGGGCAGGTTGAGTTTGATTTGGCGCGAGGGATGGGCGGCGGGGCGGAGGGCGAAGCGAGCCAAGAGGGGAGGGGGTATATTGGAGGGCATGCCGTTATTGCTCATGGCCATCCGCGCACCACGTTTGATATCGACTTTGTCATTGATGTCAAAGACCAGCGAGCCTGGAGAGGTTTGTTGCAGCGGTTGGGTTATACATTACATGCGGAGACGCGCACCTTTTTCCAAATGCAACCATCCGACGAGGCAACCCTGCCAGTGGACGTGATGGTGCTCAATGAATCCACATTCGCAAAAATGCTGGCACTGGCCAAAGAGCGCAGTGCCCTTCCTCCCGACGCGCGGGTTGTCTCCCTCGAGCACCTGCTCACATTAAAGTGCCACGCCATCAAGCATGGCCATCCGGGCGGCGTTGAAAAGGATGTGGACGATGTGTTAGGGTTGGTCAGGGCCAATCATTTGGACGTCACGTCATCAGAATGGCGAGGAATCTTTTTGAAGTATGGGCCGCCTGAATTATATGAAAAGCTGCGAAGAGCCTGATAAAGACCGCCTCCTTGATCTTGAACTGCCGGACTGGTCCCAGATGCATAACTCGGCCCAAGAAGTCTCCCCCGCCGCAGCTTTCAAACAGGTGGAAGAGTATTACCGGCTTTTCCCTCGAGCTGCGAAGGCCAGCCGCGCTGAACGTGTTATTGCGCGCCTGCCGGAGTTCGAGCTGTGACCTTAAGAGAAAATCCTGTGCCGCGCTCCAGAAGATGCGTCACAAAGCTATGACGCAGGCTGTGGCAGCCCGCCGGTTTTGGATTTGCGCCAAACGCGCCGCCGCCTTCACCGCCCGCTGCACCGCCGTCTCGTGCCGGTGGTGCCGTCTTTCCACTCCGGTGCCCGGATCTCGGCCAGCCGCTTGGCCGGAAACACCCACATAAAAGATCACCCATAGTCTGGTTCATTTGTCATTCTGTTGCTCATGTTCCCAGGCGGGTTTGCCAACTCCCGCTCCTTCCACCCGCGCCGCTGCAATTCCCGGGCGAGGATCCGTTCCGCCTTGGCTTGGGCGAGCTCGTTGTGCAATTCCCCGGCATGGTGCTCGCCCAGGCTGCCGTCCATCCGCGCCAGCATCTCCCGCCTAAAATTGATAAGAAATTGCTTTTCGCGCGTTCACCGGTACTGAGCGCTACGCGGGTGAGCGGCTCGGATACGTCGCCCACCCGTTGCTGCCAGAGATTGGTCTTGCCTGGAATAGCGGGGCAAAGGCGGAGCAAAACTCCACATCCCCCCAAGGGCATCTCACCGACTGAGTCATGCCTGGATTTTGCCAGCCGCATCGCAAACGGGCGCATCTCACATTCTTTGGGCCACTCATCGGGATCGAGTTGTTAGTCCCAGCGGGGTGGCCTGCCGGAAAGCCGACAGGGCTGCTGGCCTGATGCAAATGGATGCCTCTATTTGCCATACTTGAGGGCATAGCGTTCGCTGATGACCTTGGCAGACAATCGTCCGCTCTCCAGGATCTTCGAACGCGCCTCTAATACTGGCCGAATCACAATGCCTTCGGCGGGCCGTCCCGGAGCATAATCCTGCGCGCCGGCCAGTTGCACCAACTCAGCGAGCATGAAACGGAACTCGCCTCGCCACACGGTCTGCACCATGGGCAAACCGGTAGTTTGGCAGAATTGCTGCAGGGCTTGGTGACTCGCGTAAGCATGGGTCGTGATGTCGAACAGGTTGAAGGCGGCGAGCCGCACACCTTTTACACCCAGATGATTCCCCTGGATGCCTTCACCGTAAACTTCGCCTTGAAGGGCGTAGTCGCCACCAAGCGTGGCCAGAGCCTCACGCACTCGCTGCTCTCGTGCTACACGCCAAAACATGCTTGTGGGATCGTCGCGCAGTTCGAGATTCCTTGTGCAAACACCGAATTCTCCACCACGCACATAAAACGTGCCGGAAGTTCCATCCACTTTCCGCGTGATGACACATTCGCGACCGATGAACTCATCCAGGGCCGCTGGAAAGGAGCGCAGGTTTGGTTCGTCGGTTCTTGGCATCCACGAGGGGAACGCGCCCTTGGCAACACCCACCAGGGTCGAAGATAACGGCTTCTCGTATTTGCGAATGCCCGTTTCCACCGTGACGTCCTGGCCGAGGCTATAGTCGGCGGCTGGCAATACGCTCATCGGCAAAGCCAATCCCTGGCTGACCTGGCCTTTGAAGCGCGAAACCTTGAGCCGAAAGCCCTGCTTGCGCAGGAATTCGTACTCCGGTTTCTCGGCAACCACCGTATCTGGCTCGTGCCAAACACAGAGGTCACCCGGGCGAAACTCGCCCTTTTTGATTACGGTTTGGTATCCAAGAACCGTTGCGGCTTGGATGCGGTCAGCGCCCTCAATTGGTCGAATCTCGGAAATGGTCTGAATGCTGGCGAGTTTCATAGATCTGTTAGTTTTGTCTGTCCTCTGGTTTTGCTAAAGCCAGAGAAATTGCCGGGCGGAGGCTTTCGCCTCGGCGCGAGTTGCTTATTTGCCTCCTGGCGCCCTTGAACCGTTTCTGGTCGCCGTCCGTCAGGACCGAACTGCGAACAAGGTCCGCGATGACGGCCGGCACGCTGGTGTCGAAACCGACCACGCCGAGCATGCCGCCGCTGGGGGGCCGTGCGCAAGCACTTCGGGTCGGCCAGGGTGAAGCCTTTGCAACCGAATCTTACAACGTTTGCCTTCAGGTGAATCGGGAGAAGTCCCCTTGGCTACTTGAAGGCAGGTTCAGATTTGGTTTAGATCTCGTCTATGTGAAATCGGTCCAGACAGGCCTCTTACAGACCAATGACGTGATTCGAATCGTCAACATACATGTAAAGCCCGTGAAACTTTTTGGACTACGCCTTGAGGATTCCCTATCGCACCACACTCTGTTGCTGGCCATCCTGGAAGAGATATTTATTGAACCACGCAAGTCCCTCGTCCAGTGCCCGCTTCAGATACACCGGCTTGGACGGTCCGTGTTTCTCACCTGGAAAGAGAACAAATCGTACGTCCGTTTTGCCGCTTTGCTGCAAGGCACGGTAGTACATCCAACCCTGGTCAACGGGTACGCGGTTGTCATCGTCGCCGAACAGAATGAGTGTCGGGGTAGTCACTTTGCTCATCTGGTAGAAAGGTGAGTAGCGCATGAGCGCCGACAGGGCGACCCGCGTAATACCCGATTCACCACCACCCCACTGGCCGCCGTAACCAC
>JBJKSV010000374.1:0-13919 GCA_046703605.1 Limisphaerales bacterium | reverse complement strand
CCGCTAATGTTTGAGTGCCTTCCGACTCATTCCACCGCTGGACGAAGTCGTCAATCTCCGCCTCGTCGGCGTTAGCAGCGAAAACTTGCTCCACGAAACTCACGTTACGACAAGCTCTCGTCCTTGGCCAGTCAGTTTCTTAGTTTCTTTAGCTGCGTCTCCAGATCATCCAGTGAGAAGCCTTCCGCAATCACGCGATGGTTCGCGTCGGCCAGAATCAGCCAGGGCAGGGTGCTGGCGCCGGAGGCCCAGCGCGTCTTGCCGGATTTCTCTGTCACGCGCCCCACGGGGAAGGAGACGGGACTGGCGCTCTTCCAGCCGTCGAAGATGGCGTCACTGGTAACTGATGATTGAACGCCGAGGACGCAAATGTTCTTCTGGCGGAGGGTGGGCGCCTGTTCATCCAAGAGGTGAATCACATGGCGCGAGGGACGCTGGCCGGCATCAAAGAGACAGAGCAGCACGGGCTTGCCGGCAGGGGCGCTATCGGCCGGGAGATGCACGCCGGCCAAATCCGGCAACGGTCCGCCTTTGAGTGTCGTGTGGCGAAGGGCCGAACGAAAGGCGCTGTTCTGCGATCTCAAGGTGATGACGACGTTAGTGTCGCCACCCTGGGCGGAGATCTGTCCGTAGCCGGCTTGTGAGCTGGCAAAGAGACGGAGCGTGCCTTCGCAAACGCGGAAGTGAAAGCGGCCTTTGCTGTCGGTCGTCATATAGCCGTTGGGCTGGCCTTCCCCATTGAGGTTCACGCCTACTCCTGATACCGGCTTTTCGTCTTGGTCCACGACCCGGCCCGCCAAGACGCGGTCCGCCACTTTGAGGTTGAACGGCGGGAGTTCCAGATAATTGGTTCCAGAGTCGTTTTCGATTTGGTGCTGAATGCGGCCATGGCCGCTGGCGGAAGCGAAGACGATGTACTGCGGGTCAGTGGGCAGGCATTTCAGTCTATAGCGGCCATGTGAATCGGAAGGCACGAGGTTTTCGTCCAACTGTTCATAAGAATTGCCCGCCTTTACCCAGACGCCTACCTGCGCGCCCGCCAGCGGCTTGCCCTCCACGTCTTCGACCCGTCCGCCCAATGCCATGGCCGGTTTGAGTTGCACATCGAGGTTGGTCGTGTCCTCGGATAGGTCGGCGCTGGCCGCGAGATGGCGGACGGGGTCGCGAACGAGCAGCAGGGCGCCACCGGCTTGTGCTTGCCATGGTTGTAACGACCAGGTGAGATGATAAGCCCCGTCGCTTTGGGTTTTGACCCATTCCGAATTGAATCCTGGGAAGGCCTTCAACTCGGCGCCCGCCACCGGCTTGTCATCGGGGTCGGTCACCTTGCCCCTAAGATGGTGGAGGGAAGCCGCGGGAAGGCCGCTAGAGTTCTGGCCCAGACGCAACACGACGTTCGTGTCGCCTCCCTGGGCTGACGCGTTGCCAAAGGAGTTCCTGGCGTTGGCGAAGACCTGGGCGGTTCCTTCGCAGACATGCTCGAATTGGAAATGGCCGTTGTGATCGGTTTGGGTCCCGCTGCTAGGCTGGCCCTGACCACTAAGATTGACATAGGCCCCCTCGACCGGCTTGTCGTCGGCGTCAAGGACCTGGCCGGAAAGTTTAAGGTTTGCCGGCTTCAGTTCCACCGGGTCCAGCGTCTGCCGGCCCGGTTCAGCCGAGGCGCCGATGTCGTAAGTCTGCTCCTGTCCGTAGCCTGGCGCCGAGACGACGATGCCATACCGTCTGCCCGGCGGCAGGGCGGGGATCTCGAAGTGGCCCGACGTGGTGCTGCGGCCCAGGCCTTGGAGCCAGGAACCGCTCCGCCCGGCCCAAAAAACGAGCGCTGCGGTTGCATTGGTGACCGGCTTGCCGTCGCATTCGGCGCTGCCAACTACGGTGAGCGCGGGCGCTAACTTGAGATCGACCGGGCCGGTGTCTTCCTCGATGTCCTGCGCCGCGGCCAGGTTATGCTCCACGTCGCGGACCAACAGGGCCATCGTCGCCGAACCTTGTCCGAACCGGCGCGGACTCCATTCCACGCTGAATTGGCCTTTGGAATCGGTTTTGGCGGCGACGCCCGGCCCAACGCCGCCTCCAATTGTCCAGACCGGTATGTCTGTGGCCGGGCTGCCGTCAGGTTCGTGGACGACGCCGGTTATTTCGATGGGCGGAATGACCTCCAACTCAACACGGTTGGTTTCTCCGGCGCCGACATCCACGCCATTTTGGTCTGAAAAGGTTCTTCCCCGTACCGCCATCACCTGATAGCGACCCGGCGGCAGGCGAAGCCGGGCAACACCGTTGACCCCAGACACCGCACTGGATTGGTATCCCTGCTTGGCGGCACTGACATCGAATCCCGCCAGTGGCTGGCTGTCGGTCGCCCGCAAGACGCTGACTTCCAAGAAGCCGCCCCGGATGGCCTTTATTACCACGCCGTGCGTGGTCTGGCCGGATTGGATGGTAACCGGAACTGTCTCGGCGACCCAGTCCGGCAGCCCGTTCGTGCCAAAGACGGCGTGAATCACATGTTCACCGGGGGGTGCGGCGTCAATGTGGAATGTGCCATCGGCGCTGGATTGAACCGGCTTGCGCTCGGCAGGCCCGAAGACGTAACCCATCGTCGCCAACGACGGCTGCACGGTCAACTCGGCCACGGGCGGAGGCTGTTTGCTTCCCTCGACAACGATGCGGCCTTCGATTCGACCAGCAGGCTCGACGACCAGTTTGATATCCTTTTGTCCTGCCCGCCACGCTAACGACTCGAAGCCGCCCGAAAACCGTCGAGGGTGCTCCGGAGGACGCAAGACTTTTCCCGGCGCCTCAACCGCCAGGGCGGCGGTGGCATTGGTCGGAAAATCGGAAATGCTGAAATTGCCCGCCGCATCCGTCCTGGTTTCAAAGCATTTGCGTGCGGCTTCGCCCACCAGGTAATTCACCCTTGCCGGCCCTTCTTCCTGCGGTTTCTGGCCCAGCGCCGCGCTCACAAATACCTTCGCATTGGCCACAGCCGCTCCATTCTCGTCGATTACCATTCCACTGAGGGTTCCTGGCGGCGTGAGAACGAGGGTTTTGCCTGACTGGGGAGCAAGATTGAATGGGGAGCCGAGCTGGCTCCAGGCCATGGCCAGTCCCGGCTTTCGCGCCAACAAGAAGCCCCTTGCAGGAGATACCTCGAAGTCAAAGGCGCCTTCGCTACCGGTAACTACTCGCTGCTTCAACTCCAGCGCTGGCCGCAGAAAAGGGGCGGCTTTATAATGCCAGTATTCGACCGTCGCTCCTGCCACGGGTTTACCCGCGGCGTCAGTGACGGTTCCGGAACAGTTGACCTCATGGGAGTCGCTCTTGGCCCGCGTGCTTTGCACTGGGTCTTGGGCCTGAAGGGGCGAAGAAACACCCAGGAACGCTGAACCAATGAAGACTAAAAGGAGGTGGTGTGTCATTTTCACTTGTTGGAGCTGATCTACGTCTTCTGCGCCTGTTCGCGGCGGATTATTCTTTGGAGTCAAGTACCAACGGGCTGGTCAGCACCTTGAACGGGCTAACCACCGCAATCTTGCCTGTCAACGGACGCCGGACGTTCTTGGGCTCTCGCCATGAGAGCGAACAAACGCCCCCTCACCCAAATTGGAAGCTGCGTGTGGCAACCAGCGCGCCCTTGTCATCCACCAGCGACAGCTTCGGCCCGGCGGGACGCTGGCGGTTGCGCAGCATTTCGACTGCCTCGTTGTGCTGGCCTTGGAAGCGCAAGCTGAAAGCGACCTGCCGCTCGGAGGTGTTCGTTGCGGCGAGAAGGGCGCGGATCGGCTCGCCAATTTCAAGCGAAGGGGCATTGTCGGGGCTGACTACGAAATTGGCGGAATCGGGGAAATTGTATCCCATGAGTGTCCATGGCACACCGCGATTATCCTTGCGGTCGATGGTCCAGCGGAACATGCGGTAATGGCCCGCAGGCAGGCTGAACTGGCCATGCACCGGCTTGCGAACGAAATAGCCGTTTTCGCCATAAGCGGTGAACTCGGAAACGTCAGAGGGCACGCGCACCTTCCCCAGCGTGACATCCTCCGCCTTTCGCACTTTCACACAGGCCCCGTCCTTTGATACTTCGATACGGAAAAGTCTCCCATCCACCTCGATCATGCTACCCAGATACCGCTGACCCGCGTCGTCGCCATCCACTACCACCCAGTCGCTCTGCCTGAAGTTGGAGGCGATGTCGTTAAAGGCGCCATTGACGTTGCCGTCGATCAGTTGAATCCGTTTCTCCACCCCGCCGAAATTCACCTTGCCTTCATACCAACCGGCGGATGAAGCCAGCAACTCCGAACGGCCATTGTCAAACTGGTAGAAGCGGAACAGCAGGTAGTAGGTAATCGGGCCGTCAGAACCCTTGAAGATGAGGGGCTTTGGAGGAAATAAGGCGGTGCTGAAATCAATCTGCCCTTTCACGGGCGCGTCGTCATCGAGCCGTCCGTTGCCGTTGGCATCGATGTAGAGTCGGTCATAGAGCCCAGACGGGTGCGAGCGGTCCAGGCAGAGCCAGCGTCCGCCGGAGGCATCCATCGGCGTGAGCCAGCGCGCGAAGAGGGGATGCGCGTGAAGTTTTGGCAGAGCGACGCCAAGCGGCGCATTGGTCTCCAGTCGCACCATTTGGTAGGCGCGTCCCTCACTGCTCGTTTGATACGCCAGCCACTGCTCTGACTGGCCCAATACCGTGCCGGCCCCCAAAAGCCCGGCCAATACCCAGATTGATTTCATAGTTTTTGCGGTTCAGGTTCCGCAAGCCCTCAACTGAAGCCAAGGTGGCGGCAAGCAGTCCAACGCCGCCCCTTGCAGGCTGAAAACCCGCGCGATCCCAGTTCCAGCTCAAGCAGACCGAGGATAGCGCCCGCGCCAGACATTGACAATAAAAAAATCGCGACGCAAAAAAAATCGGCTGCGCGCCAAAACAGGCGCCCATCCCTGAAGCGGCGCCCAACCAGATCCGAGACTCGGATTGCGTCATCTGAAACAAACCCGAAATCCAGCGCGGCAATGACCAAGGCCCATGCGCCGCTGCGGGTGCTCGCAAGACCCGCCTCGCCTTACGGCCTGCGCTCTTTGATCGCCTGGAGAATGCCCGCCACTACCTCGGCGCGGGCCTTGGCCCCCTGATCGCCCTTCCCATGAAGGCGGACGGCCACTGCGCCCGCTTGCTGCTCGCGCCCGCCAACTATGAGCATCGTATTCACCTTTTCAAGTTCCGCGCGCTGGATCTTGCCCCGGATCTTGTCCCCGCTGGCGTCCATATCCACGCGGACCATTTGGGAGCGCAACTCATTGGCAATGGACCTGGCGTAATCGATTTGTTCATCGGTGACGGGCAAGACGCGCACCTGCTGAGGGGCAAGCCAAAGCGGGAAGTTGCCCGCGTAATGCTCGATAAGAAACCCGATGAACCGTTCATGAGTGCCGAGCGGCGCCCGATGGATGCAGAGCGGGGTCTTGTCGGTATTGTCCCGGTCGCGATAAACCAGGCCGAAACGGCTGGGAACCGCGAAATCGACCTGGTTGGTGGCCAAGGTGAATTCGCGGCCAATGACACTCCAGACCTGCACGTCAATCTTCGGACCGTAAAAGGCCGCCTCGTTGGGCACCTCGATATAGTTAATGCCGGACTCGTTCAGGACGCGGCGAACCATGTCCTCGGTCTG
This sequence comes from Limisphaerales bacterium, assembly GCA_046703605.1. Taxonomy (GTDB): domain Bacteria; phylum Verrucomicrobiota; class Verrucomicrobiia; order Limisphaerales; family UBA8199; genus JAJYHY01. Next base: position 8,244 of record JBJKSV010000374.1, on the reverse strand, counting down.
CTTCCAGAGCACCGGCTCATCGACGAATTTCTGACCGAGTCGAGCCGGGTCGTGAGTGCTGAAGCGCATCACGTATTTCTCGATGCCAAAGATCTTGAAATACTTGAGGTACATCTCGTTGACGCCATTAAACTCCTGCGCAAACTGCTCCGGGGTGCAATAAATGTGGGCGTCGTTCATGCTCAACGAACGGACCCGCATCAGGCCAATCAGTTCACCGGATTGCTCGTAACGGTAGCAGGTGCCGTATTCGGCCAGGCGCAACGGGAGGTCGCGGTAGCTGCGGGGTTGAGCCGCAAAGATGCGGTGGTGATGCGGGCAGTTCATCGCCTTGAGGTAATACTTGGTGGAAGCTTCGGCCCGTGGAGTACCGGAGGCGTCCCCCGGCCCGCCGGGCTTCTGGCCATCTCCGTCTGGCGCTTCTCCTCCCTCGGCCAACTCCATCGGCGGAAACATCGATTCCAGGTAGAGTGGGATGTGGCCGCTGGTCAGGTACATCTTCTGTTTGGCGATGTGCGGGGTCTTGACCGGGACATAACCAGCCAGGAATTCGGTTTCCTTGGCCAGTTTTTCGAGTTCCTCGGCGATAATGGCCCCGTTAGGCAGCCAGAGCGGCAGACCAGGGCCGACATATTCCGTGTCGATGACAAATAGCCCCATCTCGGCGCCGAGTTTGCGGTGGTCGCGGCGTTTGGCCTCCTCAAGCATGGCGAAATAGGCATCCATCTCGGTCTTGTTCTTGAAGGCGGTGCCATAGATGCGCTGGAGCTGCGGATTGCGCTCGTCACCCTTGTAATAGGCGCTGGCCACGCTGGTGAGCTTGAAGGCGCCAATGTTGCCGGTGCGCATGACGTGCGGGCCGGCGCACAGGTCAACAAACTCCCCGCTCTTGAAATAGGAAATCGGCTCGCCCTCAGGGATGTCTTCGAGGTTGCCGAGCTTGAAGCGACTCGGGGCGGGGCGCTCGCTCAAGGCGCCCAGGCGCCCGCTCTGGGCGTCTTTGATCGCCTGCTCGCGGTTGACAACGATCTTCTCGAAGGGGTGATTCGCCTTCACTTCCTTCTTCATTTCCGCCTCGATGGCGGCGAAATCTTCAGGCGTGATGCGATGCGGCAGGTCCACATCGTAGTAGAACCCGTTCTCGACCGCCGGCCCGGAGGCGAATTGAGCTTCAGGCCAGAGGCGGAGGATGGCGGTGGCCATGACGTGAGCGCAGGAATGGCGCAACCGTTCGAGATCGGTCATGCGGTTGCGCTCGTCGAGGGTCTTGCGTTCGGCTTGTTGGGTAATGTTAGCTTCCATATTTGATGAAGTTGGGAAACAAAAACGCCTCGAAGGATAGATCGAGGCGTCGGCGTTCATCCGGTAAGAGGATGAGCGCTACATCGTCGTCGTTGTCTCCGCGTTGAGAACCACCGGGCGAACATAGACAAAGCGGGGCTTTTTGGCAAACAGTATTTCAAGGCGCCGGCCTCCGCCTCGCGGTCTATGGATCAGCGAGGTGGTTGACGAGGGGTTAACTTTGTGATACAAAGTAAACTGTGAAACCAACCCAAGCCAATAAGCACGCACCGGCTTCCGGCCAAGGCGGGAGCCTGAGCGCAGTGTCCGGGCGATCGGGACCCACCCGTCTGTGCGCCGTCCTTGCGGCGGCTCTTGGCCTCGGCATCGGATGGCTGGACCTGCACACGACCGAGGTAATCGTGACGATTCTGGCTCTGCTCTCAGCGGGCCTGGTCCTCGGCTTGCTGAAGCCGGTCGGCGCATGGCGCTGGGCAATACTTCTCGCGCTGGGGCTGCCGGCTATGGCAGAGCTCGGGCGACTGTTCGGCGTGCGCACACCCGAGCCGATCCACTTCGATCCGCGCGTTTGCCTGTTTGCCTTGATGGTCGGGTTTGTGGGTTGCTTTGCCGGCGTCGCGGTCCGCCGCATTGTGAGCTTCGTCAGGTGGTGAGGAAAGCGAGGGTCCAAGTCGGCAAGAACCTGAGTTTGGCAGCCAGAGGGCGCGACAATAAAATACGCGGCCGCGTATTTCATTGTCGCGGCAAGGCGGACCTTCGAACGGCGGGCGTCGGCGGCTTCACTGTGAGGGTGGCCCTCTTACGACCAACCCGCCACCCGAAGAATTCCTGCGCCCGAGTTCGCCGTGCCGGCTTCAACCGCCTGGACGGATCGAGGCCAGACTGGTAAGAATGGGTATGAAATGGCGCCTTCTGGCCTTTGGGTGTGTGTGGATTGTGTGCAGTGCGTGGGCAGAACCGAAGCTGGTTATGCGCAAGCAACTGCTCCATAGCAGGATGCCGGACATCGTCAGCAGTCTTGGTCTCCGGTCATTGGGACCTCTTTCCAGTTCGACGCGCTTAAGGCTGGTCCTGGGCCTGCCTCTCCGCAACCAGGGGGCTCTGAGCAATCTTCTGGCGCAAATCTATGATCCCGCCAGCACGAACTTCCGCCACTACCTCACTCCAAGCGAGTTTGCTGAGCGGTTCGGTCCCACCGAACAGGATTATGAGGCCCTGGCGGCATTCGCTGAGACCAACGGGCTGAGTGTGGTCGGGCGCCACGCCAACCGAACCCTCCTCGACGTGGAAGGGGCAGTCGGCGATATCCAAAGGGCCTTTCATACCACTTTGCGCCGCTACGCGCATCCGACTGAGGCCCGCACTTTTTACGCCCCGGAGACTCAGCCGTGGGTTGACACAGCGACACGGCTCCTGGATGTAACCGGGCTTAATGACTTCCATCGGCCCCATCCCAAGAACCTCCTTATAGCCCCTCGACCCCAAAACGACAGACCCACGCCCAAAGACGGCTCCGGGCCCACGGGCGCTTACGTCCCAGCCGACCTGCGCGCGGCTTATCTGCCCGGGGTCACCCTAACCGGCACGGGACAGGCCGTGGCCTTGTTGGAGTTCGACGGCTATTACGCCAACGACATCACCAGTTATGAGAGCCTGGCGGGATGGCCGACGGTTCCATTGCACAACATCTTGCTGGACGGCTTCAACGGCAAACCCACCACCGGTCCAAACAGCGGTAGTAGCGAGGTCAGCCTCGACATCGAGATGGCCATCGCCCTGGCGCCGGGCCTTTCCCAGGTGCTGGTGTATGAGGCGGGACCCTACGGCTCGGGAAACGATATTCTCAACCGCATGGCCACTGATGATCTGGCTAAGCAGATCAGTTGCTCGTGGGATTTCAACGTTACCGCGAGCACGGACCAGATCTTGCAGCAGATGGCAGCACAGGGCCAATCCTTCTTCAACGCCTCCGGCGACGATGGCGCCTACGTGGGAACCATCCCCGCGCCCGATGACGATCCATACATCACCATTGTCGGCGGGACGACCCTCACCACGCAAAATCGACGCGGGGCCTGGCAATCCGAAACGACCTGGAACTGGGGCGCGCAGGGACTGGGAACGAGCGCCAGCGGCGGGGGCATCAGCACGAGCTACCCCATTCCCGCCTGGCAGCAAGGCCTCAACATGTCCTCTAACCAGGGTTCCACCACGATGCGCAACCTCCCGGACGTGGCGATGGTTGCCGACAGTATATGGGTGACCTACAACAACGGCCAATCCGGCTCTTTTGGGGGCACCAGTTGCGCCGCACCGCTCTGGGCCGGGCTAACCGCGCTCGTCAATGAGCAGGCGGCTGCCGGTGGCAGACCTCCTGTTGGCTTCCTCAACCCCGCCCTCTATTCCATCGGCAGGAGTTCAGCCTACACTCACGCCTTCCATGACATCACGACCGGCAACAATACTACGGCGTCCAGCCCTGGCCGCTTTTACGCTACGACCGGATACGACCTCTGCACTGGTCTGGGAACGCCCGCCGGCCAAGCGCTCAGTGACGCCCTTGGCGGGGCTGGTGATCCCCTCCGCATAACCCCGCAGACCGGCTTCGATGCCAGCGGCCCTATTGGCGGTCCATTTACGACTGTGTCCCAGACCTTTTCCCTCACTAATTCCGCCGACACCACCCTGACATGGGCCGTGGCCAGCCTTGCTCCCTGGTTAGTGGCAACGCCGCTCGGCGGCACCCTCCAAGGCGCTTCAGCCCCGGACACCGTGACTGTTAGCCTGACCGACGTCGCCGACGCCGTCGCTGCCGGGACTTACGCCGGCGCCGTTTGGTTCACAAATGTTTCCACCGGAGTTGCCCAAGCTCGCCAGTTCACCTTGCGCGTCGGACAAAGCCTCGTCCAGAATGGCGGCTTTGAGACGGGGGACCTCTCGGACTGGACCGTGGCGGGGACCAGCGCCGACACTCGCGTGGACAGCAGCATCGGCGGGCAGTCCAGGCCCGAACTGGTCCACAGCGGGAACTATGGCGCGCTCCTGGGCCAGGTTTCGGCTTTGGCCTATCTTTCCCAATCGCTGCCGACTTCCGCGGGCCAGAACTACCTGCTCTCCTTCTGGCTCACCAATCCCTACAGCGGAGATACGCCCAATGAATTCCAGGTGAAATGGAGTTCGGGAGGAACCACGAATATCCTCTTCGACCAGGCAGACATGGACCAGTTTGGCTGGACCAACATGCAATTTGCCGTATCCGCCACCGGCGCCACTTCGGTCCTGAGCTTCGGTTCCCGAAACGATCCCAAGGCCTTTGGCCTGGACGACATCAGCCTGGTGGTCATGCCTGCCTTGGCCTTCAAGGACGCAATCGCGCAGAACCAACAGATTACCCTCACGTGGTCGTCGTTGCCTGGACTGATCTACCAACCTCAGTATCGAACAAACCTGACGGAAGGGGCTTGGGCGCCGCTGGGCGACCCCATCACCGCCACAGCGGCCCAAACGAGCACTTCGGACCCTATCGATCCCAACGGCCAGCGGTTCTATCGTGTCATCCTGGCGCAGTAACGGGTCCGAAAAACCGGTTGCCAGCAGGCCCTGAGAAGAGCATCCTTTCCCGCGTGAGCATGGGCAAACTCCTCACCCGCGTCCTTCATGCGGGACATGGACTCGTTGAAATCAGGTAATGACCGCAACGCAAGAAAAGCAATTGGATATTCCGGCGTCGAACCGCGATTGGTCGCCAGCCTCCTGGCAGGGCAAACCGGCAGCGCAGCAGCCGGTTTACTCGGACCCGGACGCCCTCCAGCGCGTCCTGGCGCAATTGGGCAGGCTGCCGCCGCTGGTCACCAGTTGGGAAATCGAGAACCTCAAACAGCAACTGGCCGAGGCGACACGCGGCGAGCGGTTTATGCTCCAGGGAGGGGATTGCTCGGAGAGCTTTGACGATTGCGAGTCCTCAGCCATCGCCAGCAAACTCAAGATCCTCCTCCAGATGAGCCTGGTGCTCGTCCAGGGCGGAAAGAAGCGTGTCATCCGCTTGGGGCGCTTTGCCGGCCAGTACGCCAAACCGCGTTCCTCCGATTTGGAGACGCGCGACGGTGTCTGTCTGCCCACCTACCGCGGAGATATGATCAACCGCACCGGCTTCACCCTTGAAGAGCGCACGCCCGACCCGGAATTGTTGCTCCGGGCTTACGAACGCTCGGGCCTGACCATCAATTTCATTCGCTCGCTCATCGAGGGCGGCTTCGCCGACCTGCATCACCCGGAGTATTGGGAACTGGCATTCGTTGCCAACTCGCCTCATGCCTCGGAATACAAGCGCATGGTGGATACCATCGGGGAGTCTCTCAGGTTCATGGAGACCCTGACCGGATGTGTTCTGGCGGACATCAACCGCGTCGATTTCTTCACTAGTCACGAGGGTCTGCACCTCTATTATGAGCAGGCCCAGACCCGCCAGGTGCCCCGCCGCACCGGCTGGTACAATCTCTCAACGCATTTCCCCTGGATTGGCGACCGCACGCGCGCCCTCGACGGGGCCCATATCGAGTATTTCAGAGGCATCGCCAATCCCCTCGGCGTTAAGATTGGCCCCAGCATTGCTCCCGACGAAGCCCTGGCCATTGCCGATACTCTGAACCCGCGCAACGAACCGGGCAGGCTCACCTTCATCCACCGCTTTGGCGCCGCCCGTGTGGAGAAATGTCTGCCGCCCATCGCCGAGACGATACAACGCAAAGGCCGGCGCGTTCTGTGGTGCTGCGACCCCATGCACGGCAACAACGAGACCACCCGGAGCGGCATCAAGACGCGGCGCTTCGAAAGGATTCTCTTCGAGTTGGAAACCTCCTACCGCATTCTCAAGGCCTGTGGCGCTCACCTGGGCGGAGTCCATTTCGAGTTGACAGGCGACAACGTCACCGAATGCATCGGCGGCGCCAGCGGAGTGACCGAAGCGGACCTCGAGCGCGATTACCGGAGCCAGGTTGATCCTCGGCTCAATTACGAACAGGCGATGGAGATGGCCCTGTTGCTCGCACGGCTCATGGCGCAGAACCCGCGCTGACCACCCGCAACATCGCGCAGCGCCGGTGGCCCAAGCCGAGTTCACCAACCTTGCTGCCCGCGCAAGCACTCTGCCCAAAAAAGGATTTTCGTGCGCTCGGGATGACCCCGGGCGTCAGCGATGACGCCCACCTCTCACCTGGTTGGTGAAAATCTCGTTAAGCCGGCATCTGTGCCGAGCCAAACCCGATCCCTGGAATCGACCACCACACAATGTATCCGATTCGAAGGCAGTCCGGAATTGGCGCAGTTATAAAGTCGCCATTCCTTCCCATCGAATCGGATTAATCCCTCGGGAGTTCCAGCCCAAACCCTGCCTTTCTTGTCGCAGGCCAGGCACGAGAAAATCGTGTCCGGGACGGGGGCATTGTCATAGGAAAACCGCGTGGTTGACGCCGGTGTGACGCGCCAAAGGCCACTCCGAAAAGTGCCACACCAGAGAGATCCCTCGGCGCCAGGCGTAACCGAGAGCGTCAGATCCTCAGGCCCTTGCACCAGCCTTTCCGCGGCACCTCCGCTGACCCGGAAAACGCCCTTGTCTGTCCCCGCCCAGACGATGCCTGATTCATCTTCCACCAATGCAAAGACCTCACGCCGCTCCAGGCCCTTTTCCAGCGTCATCCCAAAGCCAGAAGCTTCCTCATGGAGGACCGTCAGGCCATGATCGGTGCCGACCCAAAGCCGGCCTTGATGGTCGGCAAGAAGCGAGTAGATCTGGCTGCCGCTTGGGCCATCCCTCCCTTGCGGGCAAGGGACAAATGCGCCGCGCCCTATGGCGCCGCCACGCCGAATTTCCGCCAGGAACCAGTCTCTTCGCGCATCACCCTGCATGCGCCGCAGTTGCCCCTGACTTCCCAGCCAAAGGGCTCCATCCCGAGCACAAGCCAGGCTCGTCACAAGGTGTACCGGCTCTGCCTTTGGTGTATATGGCTGCCATTGATCGTTATTCACCACCCCAACGGCCCAACGACCTTTCACGGCTGCCTGAAACGACCACGCGGCCGCGAAGAACTGCTCTCCGCGTCGCGCCATGCAGCGGATATCTGAATCAGGCAGGCCCTCAGCGAGCGAGTAGGTCTTCCAGCCGGCGATCCCCCGGTGTTGCTGATCGCTCTTTGGTGTGCCCAAACCGGGTGTTGCCCGGTTGTTGGCCCGGTTCCAGTCCAGGAGGTTGTGGGCGGGATCGATCTCTGCCGAAACGAGGCGAGCGGGGCATTTGACACTCAGGAGGCCCTCTTCTTCGGAGCCGTCCCAAATGAGGTTCTGGCTCGATCCATCGCTAAAGCTTACCTTCACAGGCACGGGAAAGCGCATTTCGCCAAAATGCTGAAGCTCGATCTGAGCCAGGCCCTTTGCTCGGAGTCCCTCACCGTGGAGGGCCGTGATTGATGGATCAAACCGCTTCACCGTGCGGGTCATGTCCTCGACGAAGCCCTCGAGTTGCGCCCCGGCGAGGTTCTTGAGCGAGGCTATGAACCGGCCCGATAGCTCCTCGAAATCGGCTCGATGAAGCTGGAGCACATGAGCGTGGAACGACTTCAAGACCCCCACCACCGCCTCATCGCCTTTAGACTCGCCCAGCATCTTTAGCAGATACGCTCCTTTGATGAACTTTAGAGCGCCTTCCGCCTTAACCAACGGCGCGGCGGTTGTCTCCGGCGCGGAGAGCGCGGGATAGAACTCCGTGTCGAGGAATCTAACGGCCTCCGGCTTTCCCTTCTCCGCCGCAAGCGAGAGATAATTCGCATATACGGCGCAGCCTTCCGCGATCCAGGGGGTCATGGTGTTGCCAAACCAAAGGTGAGCCAATTCGTGGGGCAGATAGCAATCCGCAAACCGCTGCTCCTGTTCGGGCACAAGCCGATCGGG
>JBJKSV010000373.1:0-3418 GCA_046703605.1 Limisphaerales bacterium | reverse complement strand
GGGCGCAACCGGTGCCGGAGCGATTCATGCGGAATCGTCGCCGGGTCAAGCAGCGCCACCGGGTGGGGATCGGGGCGCTCGGAGACACGCACGTCGTCGATCCACAAGGTTTGTTCCTTGGCGGCATTGGCGGTGGCGTGGAAGCTTAGCAGCACGAACCGGGATTCATCGGCAAAGAAGTCCAGCCCCTCGCGAATCGAATAGGAAAATCGCCGCCACTCTCCGTCCACCTGGCAAGAGAGCGATCCCGGCGACGGGGCGTCGATGAAGGGATCGATGCTTCGGTAGGCCGTCCATTGGAATAAAGCCCGGCCCGGCTTTTCCGCCCGCGCCCAAAACGACACCGTGTAAATCATCCCATGCCGGGGCTGGACCGCGCGCCCGGGCGCCGAGACGATATAGCCGCGCGTGTTGGCCGGATGATAGATGCGAAAACAGCCCTGGCCTGAGTGCGGCTGATGGGTGTCGCGGGTGTAGTTGGCCGGTACCTTGAATTCCTGGGCGCCCCACATCGCCCAGTTGGCCGGAGGATTCTGAGTTGAGGGGGACTCAAAATCATCGGAGAACACCACCTTGGGGTACTCGCCGAGGCACACCTGCGCAAGCGCTACACAAACCACCGGGAGGAGCAATCTCATACGCCCGTGATAATAACCGTCCTCGGTTCCTTGCGGCGAGAGGAAAGATTGCTATCAAAATGGAGTTATTGCCCGCCAGCCGCCGTCGGCGGAACGATGTGCTGTGCCTCCCAAGCCTGAAAGCCGTCATCAGACTCGACAACCCTCACCTGCCCGTCAGCCATCACGTAAATCCTGGCCCGCTTGCCACCCGGCGTCGGCCATGGCTGGCGCTGTCGAATCAAAGCTATTGCCTGTCCCGGAATATTCGTTAGATCGTTGAGCGATCCCCGGTAAATTAACTCGTAGTCGCTGGTTTCAGGAGCAGGGTAGCCTTTGACGAAATAGGCCGCAGCCTCATCAAACCCCAAAGGCACTTCGCCCTGATGCTTCCGAGCATATCGGCGGGCGGCAATGCCGAGGTTCTGTGCGTCCCTGAAGGAGTCGGGTGCGGTGACCGCCAACTTATATAACTGCATCTTGTATTGTTCGGAACTCGACTGAGATATCACGAGCCTCGCCTCGCCATTGCCGCTGCGAGCCGTCCACGGAGGTTGGGCTGCCTGTGCCTCAAGAGATCTTCCGGCTTGCTCGCCGAGTCGGTTTGTCTCCATACGGAGCGCGTCCGCTTCATGCCGAAGTTCATTGATCTCGGCAACCGGACCCTTGGGCGGATTCTTCGCCTCCGCCAAGGCCTCTAGCAGCCGCTGATGCTCCTCAACCAGCGCCGAGAGGTGGTGGATCTGGAGACCCCGCATGTGTCCTAGCCCGTCGAGCCTGACCTTTGCATGTTCCCAGATCACCAGCGACATCATCAAGCTTCCCAGGGTGAAGGCGCTAAGAACGTGGATCTCGAGTTTGCTGAGCGTCATGCCTACGGTCCCACTTTCCACTGGTCTGATAAACATTAAGGGCGCTGGCGAAACCAGCCGCCTCTCGGTAAAAGAGTGGTCGTTCCGAACGGAACGATAGACAACAAGAACTCGAGACCGAAAGGCGACTGAGATGAAGAAAGTAGTAGCTGGAATCGATTTGCATAGCAACAATCTTGTGATCGGGATCCTGGACAAAGATGGCGAGCGGGTGGCTCACTGCAAGCTGGCGTGCGACCTGAAGCTGGTGACGAAGTTCCTGGCGCCCTTCCGGGAGCGCCTGGAACAGGTGGCGGTGGAGTCGACCTACAACTGGTATTGGCTGGTGGACGGGCTGCGGGCGTCGAAGTTTCCGGTGGTGCTGGCCAATCCGGCGGCGATGGACCAGTACAGCGGGATTAAGCACGCGGATGACACGCATGACGCGTTCTTCTTGGGCGAGTTGCTGCGGCTGGGCATCCTGCCCACCGGTTACATTTACGACGCGGCCTTGCGCCCGGTGCGCGACCTGTTGCGGCGGCGGCTGATGCTGGTGCATCAGCGCACGGCGCTACTGCTGAGCTTTAGCAGTCTTTATGCCCGAACCACGGGCCAGGAGATGAGCCTCAACCGCCTCAAGCAGATGGGAGTCGAGGAGGCCCAGAAGCTCTACACCGATCCGGCCAACCAACTGATTGCCGGGTTGCAGGTGCAGCACATCGGCCAACTGGGCCAGAGCATTCAGGAGATTGAGAAGAGGGTGCTGGCGTCGGCGCGGGCGCTGCCCTACTACGCCCGGCTGGAGACGCTGCCGGGAGTGGGCAAGATCCTGGCCATGACCATCACGATGGAGGTGGGAGACATCCAGCGTTTTGAGGGGCCAGGCAACTTTTCCAGCTACTGCCGGGCGGTCAAGGCCGAGCGCCTTTCCAACCAGAAGAAGAAGGGCGAGAACAACTCCAAGTGCGGCAACCGGTATCTGGCCTGGGCCTTTGTCGAGGCGGCCAACTTTGCGCGGCGCTACGACCCGCAGTGCCGCAAGTGGTTTGATCGGAAGGCGGCCAAGGCCAGCAACGTGATTGCGACCAAAGCGCTGGCCTGCAAGCTGGCCAAGGCGGCCTGGTATCTGATGGCCAAGAACACCAACTACGACCCCAAACAGATGTTTGGGCAGCCTGCCAAAAAAGCGATGAAGAAGTGAATTTTGAATTTTGAGAGCGCGGCCCTCAGCCAGTGGTGGGGTTGGGACGTTGAGCCCGGTGGTCTGATTGGAGGCGGCCGCACTCTCTTGAGCTTAGCAACAGGATGGCTGGAGAGAAAGTTTTGCAGGTGATTCGACCGTGCCGCGAGTCAACAAGGGGTTGGCCGCCGGCGCCGGGCAACCGGAGCCGGCGAAACCAGAGCTCTGACGAACTGAATGAACGCGGACCGGCACTGAACGTTTTCTGGACTCGCGGTGGCGAGTTGGGCGCACGAGATTCCCGGCGCGGAGCTGGGGGTCGTAGCGGTGGGTGAAAGCAGCGCATGCACCACCTAAGAATACGTAATACGAGAAACGGGCCGATGGCGCTTGACAGGCCTGGAGGCCCGGGGTATTCGGAGGGTGGACAAAAAACAACGAGCCGGAGGGAACTGGCAATGGCCTGGCGCCCCCAGTTCCTTTCGGTTCAAAAGGTGGATGGGTTGCTCTCACCCGCCGCCGTGCGCTAGAACCAGATGGGTGACTGAACGGATCGCCTCGCCCAGGGAGCAGGGTCGGCGGGAAGCGTCCGCAATCAAGTGACGAAATGAAAGGTTCGGATCCCGCTCTGTGAAGCGGACTCCGCCAGCGGTAGGTCAGCCCGATAAGAAGAAAATTGGGAACGAACGCTTTTTTCCCTGGTGACACCCGCCCTTATGGGTGACACCCGCCCTTATGGGCGACCTTGCCCCGTGTGATAGCCCGTGGTG
>JBJKSV010000372.1:0-2905 GCA_046703605.1 Limisphaerales bacterium | reverse complement strand
GTTACTCGCGGCCGCCGATGCTCGCAAGGCGGGTGCAACGGACGGGGATTCAACAGGGGCGGTGCTGCCCGCCAAAAGAAGGGTCAGCGCACCCAGGAGGATAATCTGTGGTTTCATGGGGGAGGAGTGGTTTGCGACTCGGGTTTGAGTCCGGGAGGTAATTCATTAGAGGACAGACGCCGGCGTTGAGCCAGAGTTTGGCCGACTTCTACGGCCCAGTAATCGTTGCCGACTCGCCAGATGAGCCGGCTGTAGGAAAGAAAACCAGAGGAGTCGGGCAGGGGCAGCGGACGGTAATCCACTGTCACGACTTGGCCGTCGAGCAACTTGTCGCCCGGCCGGAGCGTCAGCAGATCATGATGCTTCGCGTCGGAGAGGTCCACCTCGGGTTGGCCATCCCAGGAGGAGAGGGAAACCACCGTCAGGTCTTGCTCCCGCTTCTGTTCGACTTGATCGGGCGTCAACGGGGCCGGGGCGGGGCCGGTTGCTCAGAGGCGATATAGGGGCGGAGGAGGTCGCGCTCGGTGATCACGTCCTAACGATGGCGCAAGGATGAGTCCAGGCTCACCGTGGCGGGCGGGTCCAGGAGCTTGGCGCCCGGCGGGGAACTGAGCATGAGCGTCAGGTAGCTGAAACGGACGCGAACGCTGTCTGCTCCGCGTGCCGGGGAGAGCGACAGGTCTTCCACACGATGCAAGCGCGGGTCGCTTTCCAGCACGAAGAGCAGGTCCAGCACCCGCGCCAAGGGGCCTTCGCCATGGATTGTCCAGCCGATTTCCTCCGCCCCGAACAAGCGCCGATGACCAATCGGGGCTCGGGTGAATTGGGCCTCATGCAAACCGACCTGGACGATTCGTTGGGTGAGCAGGGCGCCGAGGTTGGCCTCGGCGGCCACCCTTCCGGCGCCAAAGGCCTTGGCGGCGGCGGTTTGCACCTGGTTTTCGGTGGCCAGAAAATCCCGCCGCGCCTTCTGCAAGGAGGCCAGCTTGGCTTCGTACTGGCGGATTTGGTCGTCAATGGTCCGCAACGGGCCAACGACCAGGCCGCGTAAGAGCAGACCTCCGAACAGGAGCACGGCCGTGCCCAAGGCCGCCCAGGCCAGCAGTTTCGTTCGTTTATCCACCGTTGCCTCCTCTCTGGCTGTGCCGCCAATGCCGGCGCTGGTTCGGGTTGAAACCTGAATCGGTGCGGCGACGGCGGTGTGGGCGAGTTGCCTGGTCCTGCTGAGGCGAGTCCTTCGAGACGGTCGAGGCTGGCGGCTTCGGGGCAGGCGCGGCCCTGACGGTCGGAGTGGCGGTCGTCCGTGGCGCTGTCCGTGATGCCCGTGTGGGGGGGGCAAGGGACGCCTGCGGCGGCGGGCGTGATTCCGCCCGCAAATGGTCCAGGTCGTTCGTCATCCTTGCCGGCACCACAAGTTCGAGATTGGCCTGGATACCATACCCGTAACGGTCGGAAATGGGTGTGATGGCCGGTGGTCTGACCTGGTATCCGGCGGTGCGCAACGCACTGCAAGCGCTATCGATGATCTCGCTGCTGCGCGCCCGGACCCCCAGGCTCAGCGTGTTGCGCGCGCTGGTGGAGAGGGCGGTCACGTATAAGTCGCGGCTGTGCGGCAGCAGCGCACTGAGCAGTGCGAGTTGGTCGAGCCAATTTCGGTTGCCTGCCTGCCAGGCCCTTAGGGCCAGCGCCTCCCCACGGACGGCACGGAAGGAAGCCAGGTTTCTGGCGGCCAGAGTGGCTTGCTGTTTTACCGCGTCAAGCTGCTGTTCCCGCTGGTGGATCCAATGCGCCCGCAAACCGGCTATCGCCAGGACCAGCGCAATGGAACCCGCGACGGCTCCCAGCGCGCGGACACGCCGGTAATCGCGCTGCACCGGAGGGCGCTTCGGATTCAGAAAGTCGAATGACAAACCGGCAGGGTCGAGCGCCTCCAGCGCCAGCCCAATCGCCGGTAATGCCCCCGCTATGTGAGCCTTTTGCACTTCGGCCTCGCCCAGAGCGACACTTGGGTCCAACTCTTGCGCCGGCAAGCCAAAACGCCTCGCCAGCGCCGCGGCGATCTCCGCCTTGGCACCGGCCGCGCCCGCCACGAAAAACCGGGCGATGCGTTGATGCCCCTCCGCACTCTCGTAACTGTGCAGACTGCGGACTACCTCGAGCACCACCGCCTCGTTCTGGGCCGCCGCCAGGTCTTTTGCGCCGCCCGTTTCGGGCCCCAGCCCTTCGGGCAATGTGCCCACCCGGCTGAAAACCAAGGTGCGCTCCCACAGCACGTCAAAACTCACTTCGCCGTCACGAATGGAAACCAAGGCCGCGCATCCCCCTCTCGCCTCCTGATGGCAGAGCTCCACCGCCCGCGCACCGGCCACTGAGCGCAGGCCCAACGCCACCAGCTTCAGCCCCGCGGCACTGGCCAGGCTTTGGTAGAACTGGACGCTCTCACGCCGGACAACCGCCGCCAGTACCTTGGTGGAGGGCGCCGGCGCCGATGCCGTTTGAGCGTTGCCCTCACTCACTTCGGAGGGCGTTGCCGGTGCGGCCGAGGCACCAAACTCCGGCAGAACCTTGAAATCCAGCAAGGCTTCCTCCAGGCGAAAGGGCAAATCGCGGTTCACCTGGAGATAGACCATCGAAGCGACCTCACCCTGCGTCTTGGCCGGCGGCAACTCGAGCCTCCGCAACATCGCCTGCGCCCGCGGCACCGCCAACACAATTGACCCCGGCTTGAGCCTCAGTTTCTCCAGCGCCACCGCCACCGCCTCGCCAAGGGCCGAGGCGTCTTCGGGTGAGGCACCCTCTTTGAAGGCCAAGGCGGCTGCGTCATGGCGGAGGATTCGCGTTTGGCCGCCCCGCACGACGGCTTGCACGACATGCAACCAGCCCTCTTCGATGTCCAACGCGGTAA
>JBJKSV010000371.1:0-9287 GCA_046703605.1 Limisphaerales bacterium | reverse complement strand
TGTTTTAAACATTCCGGGGGGGTTTGCCCGGCACGACCGGGCCCGCCCCCAACCCCCGGGCGCGCGGGGTGTGCCCCCCCCACCCCGCGATTCTCGCCCATGCTACCTTCTGCTCAGTAACTGGCTGATTCCCATGGCGGAGTTGACCCCATTCGAGAAGCTTCAACCCTGCCTGCTGGATCGGCTCACCGATGACGATCCCAAGACCCAGCAGGAAAGCCGGAACCAGCGCATCATCTCTCTTTCGCGCTACCGCCGCGGGGTGTTGCGCGATATGGAATGGCTCCTCAACGCCAGCGCCCATATTCCCGAGGAAGGCGGCGGGGGCCTGCGCTTGGAGGACTTTGCGGAGGCGCGCCGCTCCGTGCTCAATTTCGGCGCGCGGCAATTGTGCGGCCTCATCGCGCCCGACATGGCACGGCTCGAGGTGGAGTTGAGCGAGGCGATCCAGCTCTTTGAGCCGCGCATCCTCAAGAATACACTGACGGTCAAAGCGACCATGGAGCGGCACGTCATCGCCCTGGAGATCCGCGGCGAATTGTGGGCGACGCCCATTCCCGAACAACTCTTCATCCGCACCCGGATCGATACCGAGACCGGCCAGACTCTTATGGGAGACGCAGCCAATGGATGAGCGGCTCCTGGAGCATTACAACACCGAACTGCGCCACCTCCGCGAGACCGCTGGCGAGTTCGCCCGCGAGTTCCCCAAGATAGCGGGCCGCCTTTCTCTCGATAAGGATGCCAAAGAGATCTGCCCCGACCCCTACGTCGAGCGCCTCCTGGAAGGGTACGCCTATCTGGCGGCCCGGGTCCATCTTAAGCTGGACGCGGAATTCCCGCGCTTCACGCAGTCGCTGCTGGAAACGGTCTATCCGCACTTCCTCTCCCCCATCCCGTCCATGGCTATCGTGCGGTTTGCTCCGGCGGAGAATGACCCCGCGCTGGCCCCCGGCGTGGCTGTCCCGCGCGGCTCGCTGTTGCGCAACACGCCGGGCAAAGGCGAGCGAACCGCCTGCACCTTCCAGACCGCTCAGACAGTGCGATTGCTGCCCCTCCGGATCGTCGAGGCCTCCTACTTCACCCGTGATCTGGCCCAACTCAACTTGCCGCCCCACCTGCCCGCCAAGGCCGCCATTCGTATCCGGCTCGAAGCCACTGCCGGAGTGCCCTTCGAGCAGATCAACCTGGAACCGCTCGTGTTCTTTGTGCGCGGCGCGGATGAGTTGCCCGCGCTGATTTGCGAACAGATTTTCGCCCATCGCTCGGGCCTGGCTGTTCAATCGCCAACTGAGAGAGGCAGGACGCTGGGCACAGCCCCCGCCGCCGGCGTGCGGCATGTAGGCTTTAGCGAGGCCGAGGCCTTGCTGCCGCCCAGCCCGCGCAGCTTCGAAGGCTATCGACTGTTGCGGGAGTGTTTTTCCTTCCCACAACGTTTCCTGTTCTTCGAACTCACCGGCCTGGCCGAGTCCTCGCGGCGCTGCAAGGCGGACCAATTGGACCTGGTCATTGCCCTTAAGGAAGCGGACACACGGCTGGAGAACCGGGTGGACGCCTCCTGCTTCGAGCTCTTCTGCACGCCCGTCATCAACCTGGTCTCCAAACACCTGGACCGTATCGACCTCTCCGACCGGTTCTCCGAGTTTCACGTCGTCCCGGACCACAACCGCGCCCTCGACTTTGAGGTCTTTGAAATCGAATCGGTCACCGGTTACGCTTCGGCCACGGGCGAGCAACAGGAGTTCCGGCCCTTCTATCTGGCCAAAGATACCGACGTTGCGGCGGGCGCCTTCTACACCACTCACCGCGTGCCGCGGGTCCTAACCGCCAAAGAGAAGCAGTTCGGCCGGAAGTCGGCCTACGCCGGAACGGAAGTCTATTTGTCGCTAGTCGATGCCAATTGCGCCCCCTACCGGCCTGACTTACGCCAACTGGGAATCAAGGCGCTTTGCACCAACCGCCACCTGCCCATTCAGATGGCGGTCGGCGTGGGCAACACCGATTTCACGATGGACGCCAACGCTCCGATCACCGCTATCCGGTGCCTCAGCGGGCCGACTCTGCCCCGGCCCTCCGCCGCCGAGGGCCGCTATTCCTGGCGGCTGATCAGCCATCTCTCACTGAATTACCTTTCCTTGATTGATTTCGAAGGCCAGGGTGCCAGCGGCTTGCGCGAAATCCTCCGGTTGTATGCCGACCCCACTGACCGGCAGTTGGCGCGGCAGATCGATGGCGTGCTGAGCGTGGAATCGCGCCCCGTGGTGCGGCGGGTGCAAACACCCGGCCCGATCACGTTTGCCCGCGGGCTGGAGGTCACTGTCACCCTGGACGAGTCCGCCTTCGAAGGGACGGGCGTCTTCATCCTGGGCGCGGCTCTCGAGCAGTTTCTTGCCAAGTACGTCTCCTTGAATTCCTTCACCGAGACGGTGATCAAAACCCGTCAACGCGGAGTGATTATCCGATGGCCAGCGCAAATAGGCAGACGGCAGATACTCTAGTCGAGCGGTTGGCGTCCGAGCCTTTCGCCTTCGACTTCTTCCGCGCCGTGCGGCTCCTGGAAAGCCGGCGCGCCGACCTTCCCCGCATCGGCTATTCGCTGGCGCCTGCCCAGGACCCCGTGCGCTTTTGCCAAAATCCCTCGCTCGCATTTGCGCCTTCCACGCTCCAGGCCTTTGAACAAAATGGCCCGAGTGCGCCCCCGAAGCTCGCTGTTCGCTTTTTCGGGTTGTTCGGGCCGAACGCTCCGTTGCCTCCGCATTTCACCGAACATGCCCTGGAGCGCCAACTCCATCACGGCGACCGCACCTTCGCCGCTTTCCTGAACGTCTTTCATCACCGGTTGATTTCCTTTTTCTACCGCGCCTGGGCCGCCAACCAGAAGGCCGTGGACCTGGATCGGCCCGACGACCAGCGGTATGCGGCCTACGTCGGCAGCTTCTGCGGCGTGGGCATGGAGGCCCTGCGGCGGCGCGATGCGGTTCCGGACGCCGCCAAACTTTTCTTCTCCGGGCGCCTGGCTTGCCAGACCCGTAACGCCGAAGGTCTCCAAGCGATTCTGCAGGATTTCTTCGCCATCAAGGCGGAGGTGCAGACCTTCCTTGGCCGCTGGCTGAACCTGCCGCCGGACAGCGTATGCCAACTCGGCCAATCGCCCGAGACCGGCTGCCTTGGCTCGACGACGATTGTGGGTTCCCGCATCTGGGACTGCCAGTTGTCATTTCGCCTACGCCTGGGGCCGATGAGCCTGGCCGATTTTCAGCGGATGCTCCCCACAGGCCTTTCCTTTCCGCGCCTGAAATGCTGGGTCGTCAATTATTGCGGCGAACACTTTTTCTGGGACGTCCAACTTGTCCTCGAGGCGCGCGCGGTGCCCGAGACCTGCCTTGGTCGAGCGGGCCACCTCGGTTGGACAACCTGGCTCAAGACAAAGCCCTTCGACCACGATGCCGAGGACTTAATCCTTAACCCGCAGGGCTTGTGAACGGCTCAACCCATTATCCTTATGGCTGAAATCAAACGCACCACACTCTTCGGCAAGCTGAACCCCATCGGCTACAAATCCATCGAAGGCGCCACCATCTTCTGCAAGATGCGCGGCAATCCTTACGTCGAAACCGTCCATTGGCTGCACCAATTGCTCCAGAACCAGGACACCGACCTTCACCGCATCTTCAAACACTTCCAACTGGACGGTTCCCGCCTGGCGGCCGACCTCATCGCGGCCCTGGACAAGCTCCCCCGCGGGGCCACCTCCATCTCCGACTTTTCGCCGGATATCCCCGCCGCCATCGAGCGCGGCTGGGTTTATGGGACGCTGATGTTCGGCGAGAGCCAGGTGCGAACCGGCCACCTGGTTGTCGGCTTTCTCAACAGCGAGTTGCGACACAAGTTTCTTGGCATCTCCAGGGAGCTGGCCCGGATCAAATTGGAAGCGCTCACGGATAGCTTCTCAAGCATCGTGGCCGGCTCGCCGGAGGATGGCCTCGGCTCCAGCGATGGCGTCGGCCTGAGCGCGGGCGTCGAGCCGGGCGAAACCAGCGGCGCCCTTCCCCCAGCGCAAATGGGAAAACAGGAGGCGCTTAAACGGTTCACCACCGATTTGACCGACAAGGCCCGCAAAGGCGAGATCGATCCCATTGTGGGCCGTGACGAGGAGATCCGGCAATGCGTCGATATCCTCATGCGCCGCCGGCAAAACAACCCTATCCTCACCGGCGAGGCGGGCGTGGGCAAAACCGCGGTTGTCGAGGGCTTCGTGCATCGCATCCTGGCGGGAGATATGCCGCCCGCGCTCAAAGAAGTGAGCGTTCGGGCCCTGGACGTGGGCTTGCTCCAGGCCGGCGCCAGCATGAAAGGCGAATTCGAACAACGCCTTCGCGGTGTCATCGACGAAATCCAGGCCTCGCCCAAACCGGTTATTCTCTTCATCGATGAGGCACACACCCTCATGGGCGCCGGAGGCAGTGGCGCCAGCGACGCCGCCAACCTCCTCAAACCCGCCCTGGCTCGCGGCACCCTCCGCACTATCGCCGCCACGACCTGGGACGAATACAAACGCCACATCGAGAAAGACCCTGCCCTGACCCGCCGCTTTCAGGTCGTGAAGGTCGAGGAGCCCGGTGAAGACAAATGCATCCGCATGCTGCGAGCAGTCATGGTGCCTTTCGAAAAGCATCACCGCGTGCAGGTCCTCGACGAGGCCATCGAGGCGGCCGTCAAACTCTCTCACCGCTACATTGCCGGGCGCCAGTTGCCTGACAAGGCTGTCAGCCTCATTGACACCGCCGCCGCCCGCGTTGCCGTCAGCCAACACGCCGTTCCTCCCGAGGTCGATGATTGCCGCCGCCGTATTCAGGCCCTGGAGACCGAGCTTGGCATTCTCGAGCGCGAAACCGCTACCGGCTTGGACCATGCGGCCCGCCTCGCCGAAATCCAGGAAAAGCTCACCGGGGAAAAACAAGAACTCTCCACGCTCGAAAAACACTGGGACGAGGAGAAGGCAATCGTGGGGAAGGTCCTCGACCTCCGAGCCCGGCTCCGCGCCGGCGGCATCGCTCCCGACGAAGCGCTCAAGAGCAGCGTCCAGCCCACAGAGAAGGCCACGGCAGCGGCCGCCCCCACCACCCCCTCTGTCGCCCAATCCGCTAATCCATCCATCCAACAATCCACGAATCCATCAATCCATGAATCCATGAATTCATCACCCGATCTCGGCTTCGATGACCACGCCAGGCTGCTCAATGAGTTGAAGGAGGCGCAGGCCCGACTGAGAGATTTCCAGGGCGAATCGCCTCTCATCTTTCCCAGCGTCGATGCCAATGCCATTGCCAGCGTGGTCGCCGATTGGACGGGCATTCCGGTGGGTCGAAAGGTCAAAGACGAGATCGAGCAAGTGCTCGGCCTGGCCGATGTGCTCGAACGGCGTGTGATTGGCCAGCGCCACGCCTTGGAGATGATCGCCCGCCGCGTCCAGACCAGCCGCGCGCGCCTCGACAACCCGAACCGGCCCATCGGCGTATTCATGCTCGTCGGCCCCAGCGGGACCGGCAAGACCGAGACGGCCCTCACCCTGGCCGAGGCGCTCTACGGCGGCGAGCAGAACCTGATCTCCATCAACATGAGCGAATTCCAGGAGGCCCACACCGTGAGCACCCTCAAAGGCTCTCCTCCGGGCTATGTCGGTTACGGCGAGGGAGGCGTCCTGACCGAGGCGGTCCGCCGCCGGCCTTACAGCGTGGTCTTGCTTGACGAGGTCGAAAAGGCGCACCCGGACGTGCATGAGATTTTCTTTCAGGTCTTCGACAAGGGCTGGATGGAAGACGCCGAGGGCCGCTACATCGACTTCAAGAATACGATTATCATCCTCACCAGCAACGCCGCCCAGGATGTCATCATCAACATGTGCAAAGACCCCGAGCTGATGCCCAACGCCGAGGGTCTGGAAAAAGCCATGCGCGGGCCCCTCACCAAGGTCTTCCCCGACGCCCTGCTCAACCGGTTGGTGGTCGTGCCCTTCTACCCGATTACCAAGGAGGTCCTGCACCGCATCATCCGCCTGAACCTCTCGAGGGTGGAGAAGCGTGTGAAAGAAAACCACCGTGTGCCGTTCACCTACGATGAGAGTGTGCCCGAACTCATTGGGCGGCGCTGCACCGAGTTGGAGCGTGGCGCGCGCATGGTCGATGCCCTCATCACCAACACCATGCTGCCGGAAATTGGACGGGAATTTCTCTCGCGCCTGGCCACCGGCACCGCAATAAGCCGCGTCCATGCCACCGCGAAGGACGGGAATTTTGCGTTCGCCTTCGACTAGAGAGACCTTATGCCGGGACCAGAGACCAAACAGTGCCGCCCGCTCTTGCAATCCGCTTCGGGCCTGGTCGCGATGGCCTTCGACGTGGCGGGGAACGAAATCGAACGGTCGCCCGAACGTATCCTCGAGGCCTTGCGCTCCCCGGAGGTGCAGAAGGCCATTAAGAGCGCCCTGGACGCCGAAGCCAAGAAGCTGATGGCCGCGCAACAGAAGAACGCGGCGCCGGACCCGCGCCAGGCCGAGACCGTTCTGAAGGACCTGGGCGAGGCAACCCTCAACGCCACCACCACCCAGATTCGAAAAGAAATCGAGAACTCACCCCACGTGAAGCGGCTACGGGGCGAAGCGGATAAGGTCCTTCAGGATTTCAAGTGCAGCGGCGTCGGTGTCTGGGTCAATGACCATCACACGCTGGTCTATATCGTCGGCGCCGTGCTCGCACTGGGCGCTGGCGCCGGCTTGTACTTCGCCAAATCCGGCGACCCCCTTGCCAAGCTCGTGGAAGGCAAAGGCAAGGCCATCAAGCTGGGAAAGATCGAGATCACCGGCAAACTCACCAAGTTCCAACCCTCCACGCACACCCTTGGCGCCTCCGTCGATGTCGCCGGGAAATGGAAGGCGCTCAGCGGCAATTTTACCCTCAGCGGCACGGCTGTCGGGGACAAGGGAACCGTCTCCGCCAGTGGAAAGATCCTCATCCCCCTGACCGGCCATCTAAGTGCCATGACCTCGGCGCAATTCGATTTAGGCGCGTTACCCGGTTCCAAGGACCCGCGCCTTCGACTCCTGTCCTCCGAGCCGCCCGGCGGCTGGAATCAATACCATTACCGCGTCGCCGCGGGTCTGAGCTTTAAGGACCACATTCTGACCTGGGACCTCATGGGTGTAGTGGACAACAACCAACCCAGCGGTTCACTCAAGGCCACTTACCACCATAACTTCGGCGGTGTGGGCCTCGACGCCACCTTGGGCGCGGACATCAACGCCAAGGGCGTTTACACGGTGCAAACCAACCTCGTGCTTCATTTTTAGCCAAGGCAATCTCCCTGCTCCACAACAAACGACTCACCCCGAACACTTCACGGCACGAACAAACCGGCAGCAGCCAGTAGCCAGGCCCGTCGTGGTTGACTGGTCAGGATACGCGCCTGAATCCGCAGGTGCGTTTCTTTCGGCTTGACGCACCGATCGAGCCCGCCAATCATTCAGCCCTTGTGAAAACTGAGTGTCCGGGCCGGGTGCCAATTCCACTCCAGCGGCGCTGGAATGACGTGCGCGTGCGAGTGTTGCCGCTGGTTCTCCTGGCGGCCGCCGCAACGGCCACAGCCCTTTTGTGGGTGAAACGCGGGCCGGCCACAACTTTCGTTGGACAAGCCGAACCGGTACTTGCAAACGTGACGGCTTACAAGGCCGGTGTGATCGACGAGCTAAAGGTGGGCCGGTTCGAACGGGTTAAGGCGGGAGAAATCATTGGGCGAGTGATGACCGCCGAGCCGCCCGTTGTGGCGTCATCCCTGGCGGTTATCCAGTCTGAAATCCAGTTGCTTCGACAGCAGTCAAAGCCGGTGCTCACGCAGCAGCGGACGGCCATGAACTACGACCAACTCCGGCTGGATTGGATGCGCGAGCGCGCCCAGCTTGCTTCGGCCAAGGTGGACTTGGGACTGGCCCAATCGGACTACTCCCGCATGGACGCGCTCTTTAAGGACAAGGTCATCTCGGAACGGGTGTTCGAGCAAGCCAAGGCCAAGCGCGACCGGTTGCAGGAGCAAACCGCGGAATTGACTCGTTTGGTGGATGAAGGAGACCAGGGCTTTCAATCCCTCCAATTGACAAATCACCCCGAAATCTCGAAGGTTTCCAGCGATCCCTTGGCCGCTCAATTGGCCGTGGAAGAATCGAAGCTGCGTCTGACCGAGGCCCAGCTTGCTCCCATCCCCCTCAGGGCGCCGATTGACGGGATCGTGACGGCGGTCTATCACCGCGCCGGAGAGGCTATTACCGCCGGCCAACCAATTCTGGGCATCGCAACGCTCGAGCCCGTGCGAATCGTCGGCTATATTCGGCCTCCGATAGAAACCGAACCGCACTGCGGAATGACGGTTGAAGTCCGCACCCGGGGCCTTCATGAACAGGTCGCTCAATCCCGGATCATCGAAGTGGGCAGCCAGTTTGAAAAGGTGCCGCCAACCTTGCTGGGGCCTACCCGCTTCGCCAATATTGAAACCGGCCTTCCGGTCGATATCAGCCTGCCTTCGCAGTTGAGAATTCGCCCCGGAGAATTGGTCGATATCCGGCTCGTGCCAAAGCTGGAGTGAGGCTGCGGGTCGGTGTTTATGAACCGTTCACTTCCGTCTGTGTCCCGCCCATGAATCTCCCAGTCTTCGAAACCCTGGGAGAGGCCTGGATTGGCCTGGTAGCTGCCACCATCCGCGACGGGAGTCCGCGGCCCGAAGGCCCGGAGCTTCTGGGGGTCACCGTCAGCTTCCCCGCCCGCGACCAGAAAGATCCGCTCGTCGAGCGGTTTGGTGACCGGCGAATGATGGCGGAGATGCGTGCGGTGTTTTTCTCGGATGGCCCAAATTCGTTGGGGCACAGTTACGCGGGCCTGATGCGTGGTCCCGAAGGACGGAATGACCTTCAGGACATCGTCGGCCTTCTCCGCGAGAAACCTCTGAGCAAACGCGCCGTGTTAGCCCTCGGCGGCAACTCGGATGGAACGGTGCCTTGCATTAATACCGTCCAGTTTCTCGTCCGCGACGGCATGGTCCAGACTTTTTATTTCTCCCGTGGACAGGACGCGTTCAAGAAGTTTTACGCCGATGCCCTCTGCCTCAGTGCCATGGCCAGGAAGGTGGGCAGAGGACTGGCGCTTCCTGCTGGAATGGTTCGCGGCTATATCGCCTCCAGCCACGTCTATCGGGAGGACATGCCGGCCATCGAACAAATGCTCGATCAGGCCTCGGGCAGGGGC
>JBJKSV010000370.1:0-12008 GCA_046703605.1 Limisphaerales bacterium | reverse complement strand
CGGGACGAACTGGGCCGCAGAGCCCGCGAAAGTCGGCATCATCCGGGCTGTGACGTACGGCGCGGGCCTGTTCGCGGCCGCCGACAATGACGGCTACCTCTTGACCTCGCCCGATGGGGTCCGCTGGACGCGCCGCGCTTCTCTCCCACCCTTCCCAGTCCTGAACGCCCTGACCTGCGGTGCAGGGCACTTCGTCGGCGTGACAAGTTCCGGGACAGTACTGACCTCGCCCAACGGCCTGACGTGGAGTACGGAGGACCCCGGGTACGGCAGCCAGCTCTCGGATGTTGCCTACGGCGGCGGCACATTTGTGGCAGTGGGCGATTACGGCACCGTGCTGACCTCGCCCGACGGCACGGCCTGGACATTCGAGAACTCCGGCACGGAGTCCACCCTCAAGGGCGTTGCCTACGGGAACGGCCAGTTCGTCGCCGTCGGCTATGGCGCCATCCTCACCTCGTCCGATGGCGTGAGCTGGACGCCCACCACCACGGCCACGCAGGCCACCCTGTACAGGATCTGTTTCGGCCACGGGACCTTTGTGGCAGTCGGCTCCCCCGGAGCGGTCCTGAGCTCGACCAACGGACAGGACTGGGTTGCCCGAGAATCCGGAACGATGAACTCGCTGCTGGGTGTTGCCTACGGCCAGGGGACGTTCGTCGCGGTCGGCGATACGGGAAGTATCCTTCAGTCCGGCCAATTGCCATTGGCGGCCGTGAGCCTGGGGCCGCTGACCGTCCGCGCGGACGGCGTGGCCAGCTTCGACGCCGTTGGGCCAGCGAATGAGACTTGGACGATTCAGGCCTCAAGCGACCTTGTGAACTGGACATTCCTCACCGAACTGCCAGGCACAAACGCAAAGGTGCCTCTGATTGACAGCGACGCGCCGGGCTACCCCCAGCGGTTCTATCGAGGCTGGGCGTGGTGACCGCTCGCGCCCGCGCCCTTCCGCGCCGGGCTGAGCGCTGACCGGCTATGCTTTACCTTAACATGACCATCGGCTCCGCCCACGGCTGGGGCGTGTGCGGCAAGAACCTCGCGCTTGCGTTGGCAAGGCTGGGGCCGCTCCGCATCGTCGGGGAATCGTTCGATCTGGCGGCCGTCGGGGACGCCCTGGAGTTCCACGCACTGGATGGCCTGGTCCCGCGCCGCGGCGAGTCGGCGCGCGGAGCGGCGCGCCGGAGTCCGTGGGTTGTTGACGGGCTACTTCTTCAAGGCATCGGCGACGAGAGGCTTCTGTCCAGGGACATGGCTGTGCGCGGCTCGAAGGCTGTTGGATACACATTCTTTGAGCGCAATCTGCTCCAGCCAGCCTGGGTAGAGAATGGACGCCGCTATTTTGGCAGCGTGGTTGCGGGGTCGAGTTGGGGAGCAAGCGTACTCATGGACGCAGGGCTGGTTAACGCAAGAGTCGCCGTCCAGGGCGTCGATCACACCCTCTTCCACCCGCTGCGGGGCGCCGGCGGGGAGAGGCAATTCCTCCAGGACAAATTCGTGGTCTTCTCCGGCGGGAAGTTTGAGTATCGAAAAGGGCAGGACGTGGTGATTCGCGCCTACAAGGTGCTGCAAGACCGGCACGCCGATGTCTTCCTGGTCAACGCGTGGTGGAATCCGTGGCCCGCTATTTTTGACACCATGCGGAGTTCGCCCCTTATCCGCTTCGCTCCGCCCAGGGGAAGCCCTCAAGATGTGATAAGCGGTGTCCTTGCCGAAAACGGGATCGATTTGAAGGGTGCGATTACGTGTCCTCGGCAGTTGAACTCGGCGATGGCCAGGATCTATCATAACACTGACGTGGGCATCTTTCCCAACCGTTGTGAGGGCGGGACGAACCTAGTGCTCATGGAGTACATGGCCTGCGGCAAGCCGGTGATCGCCACTAATACTACCGGGCATGCGGACATCGTGACGCACGCTAACGCACAGGTGATTGCGACCAAAGGCGAGACGGAGGTTAAGGACGAAAGCGGCGTGCCGGTCGCGAGGTGGCCTGAGCCCGATTTGGACGACGCCATCGACAAGCTAGAGTGGGCCTATCAAAAGCGCGATGAGTTGCGTGCGCTCGGCCACCAGGCGGGCGAGGACCTGCAGCGCTTCACCTGGCGGAAGACGGCGCAAACATTTCTCGGCATTATTCACGAGGTCGCCGGAGCCTCCGGATGAAACCAGCGGCGCGCTGGTTTTGTCATTGACAGCGGGCGCGCGGTGGCTGCCTTTCGCTCGCGCACGGGCGCGTCCTTTGAGATCTTCGCCAGACTGAGGCGCAACGAATGGACAGCGGTTCTGGGCAATCATCCGCTTGAAACCGAGGCAGTTTTTGGCTAGATTACGCCAGTTGCAATGAGCACCTTGGAAGTTAAGATTCCAGACCTGCTTTTGAAGCAGGTCAACGAGATCGCGGCGAAGGAAAGGGTCAGTGTGGACCGTATCGTCTCCATCGCCTTGGCCGCGCAGGTGTCGGCTTCGCAGGCGCGTGAGAGCATTTCATCCCGCGCCAAACGGGTTGACTGGCAGAAAGTGGACAAGCTTCTCGCTCGTGTTCCCGCCAAGCCGCCTGTGCCCGGCGATGAAGTCGATTGATTTGCTGCTGCGTTTGGACACTGATCGCCGGCACAGTTCATGGCAATTCGAAGGGGTTGGCGACTCTAACCCCCATCGCCTTGAAATCAGCGACGTTGCTAGCAAATCAGCGCAGGCAAAGGGGCCCGCAGAAGGGATATCAGCACCAAAGAAGAGCCGCGAAAGAACGCCGATCTCGCAAAGAAATTTCCCTTCCTCTTCACAGCCTTTGTGTTCTTTGCGTTCCCTTGCGGTTAGGCTTGCCGTCGGTTCTTGGATTCTCATTTGAGCGGCATTGAACAGGGCCCGCCCGGCCTGGAGCTTGCGGGGGCGCTTTCAGCGGCGGCCGGGTCCTGCGTGCCGGCTTGCAAGAGCCCGCATATTGGTTAAGCTGAGGGAGTGCCATACCAAAGCCTTGAAGAGCGAATGGAGCGGTTGGAAGTCCTGGTGGCTGCGTTTGTCCAGCACACCGATCAGGATGTGGCCGAGATGCGCCTGTGGCGCCTCCAATCTCAGAAGCGGTGGGGCGAGATCGCCAATAAACTAGGCACGTTCGTCGAGGACATTGTCGCCCCGAATGTGCCCGAAGCCGCCCAGCAGATTCTCGGCGGCGAGGGCCCGCTCGAAGTCCTGCTGGCTGCGGGGCGTTTGCGGGTTTCGCACCCACGGGATCGTTCGCGGATGCGCGAATTTGATTATCTCTACGCCTCGACTCGAGGGTGGATTGTGGTGGAATCCAAGCACGATCCCAAGCTCAAGGACGTGGACGCCTTCCGCGAGTTGCTGGCGGAGGCGAAGGAGTATTTTCCTCAATACGCGGCACTCCCGCTTTACCCAATTTTTGCGGCACTTAGCGTCCCGGATCATGTGGTGCAGTACTGCACGCGGCACCAGATTTACGCGATGGGCCTGGGCCCGGAAACAATGCAACTGCTCAATCTCGCCGAGTTGGCCTCCCCACTTCCTCCGCCCTAAGCTAGAGCCAATCCGAAAAGGTCCGGTCCGGCCGACTTCATCGGTCACTTAATCGGTCACTTAATCGAGAATCGAGGGAGTTCGATAAAGTGGCCGATGAAAGTGGCCGATGAAGGGACCCTTTTCGGAGAGCCTCAAGCTAAGGGCGCGTTTGGAAATACCACATTCATCGTAGCAGCCGTCGAGCGTCAGATTTTCATTCGTGTCACGCGCTCGCCGTCCCGCACGCGGCTGCCGGGATAAAGGATGACCTCGTCTCCCGGTTTGAGTCCGTGAAGGATTTGGGTTTCGGTGCTGCTGGAGTGGCCCACCTTAACAAACCGTAGGTGCGCCCGGTCATCCACAACGACAAATGCCGCCCATCGATCGCCCTGCCGGAACAGGGCGCCGGAGGGGACCTTGAGCGTGCGGCCGGTTTGCCAGGTCACAATCCGGGCTTCGACGCGGAAGTTGTCTCCGAGGCTCAGACGCTGGCCGGGCGGGGTCAGGAGGTCGGCGATGACATTAACCCGCTGTTCCTCAACACCCAGGGCCGAGACTTTTGTGAAGGCCGCCGGTTCCACCAACCGGACACAACCGACCAGCGGTTTGCCGCCGCCCCACTGGTCGAACTCGACCCGGCTGTGGGGTGGGACGGCGGCGCCCTCGCGGGAAAGGACGTCGATGACGACTTCGAGGTTTGTGGGATCGCCGATCTCCAGCAGCGGTGTGCCGGCCGAGACGACGCGAGCGTTCTTTTCATAGATGTGCAGAATCTTGCCGCTGGCTGGCGCCTTGACCTCAATCGGCGCGGGGTCCGTTTGGGGGGCCGTGAACTCGTCCAACTCGGCTTGGGCCTGGCGCAGGGCACTCTGGGCGGCGGCTTGGTCTTTTGCCGCGGCGGTCTCGCGCCACTGAGCGGCGTCCCATTCCTGGGCCGAGAGAGTCTGTTCGGCGCGGAGCTTGTCAAACCGATGCAACTCGCTCAGGGCATATTCGTGCGCGGCACGCGCCTTTTGCAGGTTTGCGGCCGCCGTGTCGCGCCGGGCCTCGGCGAGGCTGCGGGCGCGCGCATCCAGGGGCGTTGGGCGGAGAGGGTCAATGATAGCCACGACCGTTTGACCGGCCTTGACCTCCGCACCCTCTTTGAATGGGATTCGCCGGAGTTGGCCGGAAACCGGCGCCGAGACCGTGTAACGCTGCTTGATGCGGGTCTTGCCTTCCTCGTTGATGGTGGAACGTAGCGGCCCGATGGAGGCGCGCGCGGTCTCAATCTGCACCGGGCGCGGCCATAGGCCGGCGACGATAAGCCCGACGATGATGGCGCCGCCCAGATACGGCAGCCACCGCCGTGTATGGCGGAGCGAGCTCTTGCGTCCCTTTGCTCTGTTGTTGAGAGGCCTTTCGGCGTTTGAATTCATTTCATTTCCCTTGCAGGTCATTCCGGCGCCTTCAACGCACCAACCAGATCG
This sequence comes from Limisphaerales bacterium, assembly GCA_046703605.1. Classification (GTDB taxonomy): domain Bacteria; phylum Verrucomicrobiota; class Verrucomicrobiia; order Limisphaerales; family UBA8199; genus JAJYHY01. The sequence continues at coordinate 7,023 of JBJKSV010000370.1, read as the reverse complement.
AGATGGTTGACCTTTCGAAGAACCAACAGGGCCGAAACGGCCGAGGCAACCGCCACCACCATCACGGCGAAGGCGTAGTTCGCCCGCGTTAAAACCAGAGGCAAACGGACCGTTTCGGTGTTGACGGCCTTGACGATCTCCGCCGCGAAGCCGGTGCCCAGCAGCAAGCCGATTGGCACGGCAACCAACGCAAGGATCACCAACTCGGTCAGGAGCACCGTCCCGACTTCCCGGCGCGAAAACCCGATGACCCGCAATGTGGCCAGTTCGCGCGCGCGCTCCGTGAGCGAAATCCGCGCATTATTATACACAACACCCAAAGCGACGATAATGGCAAAGGCCATATAGATCTTCTCAATCAATCCAATACTGGCGGCGGTCGTCTGCCGGAAATTCTCCCGCAGGGAATTCTTCACCGCGACCCAACTGACTCGCGGAATGTTCTTAAGCGCCCGCATAAAATCATCCCATTTGGCCCGGTCAACCGTAAAGCTGGCCCCGGTGATGATGTCGCCTTCCTCCAAGAGCCGGTTTAATGCGTGGATGTCCATGTAGGCCGCCATCCCGGCAAAATCTTCCGCCAAACCTGCCAGCCGCACTTCGCGCGTGGGCCGTTTCCCCTCCAGCACCTCCACCGTGAGGATATCGCCCGGATGCGCCCCGAGGATATCGGCCAGCTTTGCCGAAACGATTAGCCCGTGCGGCGGCAACTGAACCTGGTGATTCGATTCATCGATGACCCGGTTGAGCAAGCCCTTGGAGGGCAGGCCCTCAATGGCCAACTGTCGCTGCCGGTTCCCAAAACTCAGGCGGACAAACGCTCGCCGCTGGGGCTCCACGGAAATAACCCCCGGCAGCCGCTCAAAAAGATGCTCCACCTCAATGCTGTCCGGCTCGACCAGGCCGACCCCCACGTCCTGACGTTGAACGGTGTCCCACTGATAATCCAGGACTTGCGTGACGCCATCACGGAAAGCATTGGGCACGATGAGAATCCCCGTGGCCAGCGCCAATCCCGCCACTGTAAAAAGGGCCTGCATCGGTTTGCGCTCGATGTTGCGCACGGCGATGCGAAACGTGTGCGAGAGCAGGTAGCCGATGCCGGTCCGCTCCACAAGCGCGGGACGGTAATTGGCCGGAGGCTCCGGACGCATCGCTTCGGCGGGCGGGAGCCGGGCGGCGCGCCGCACCGCGTTGAACACGCCGGCAAAAGCGGCAATGGCGCAACCCAGCAAGGCCAGGGGGAACGCGGGCCGGTCGGGACGGAATTCGAGGTCGGGGAATCGGAAGAAGCGGTGGTACATTAGGACCAGCCGGTGGCCCAGAATGATGCCGCCGATACCTCCAAGCACGGTTCCTCCCGCGACCATGACCAGGGCAAACTTCAGGTAATGAACGACGATTTGGCGATTGGTGAACCCAAAGGCCTTAAGGATGGCGATCTGGTCGCGCTGCAAGGCCAGCAAACGAGACAGTACCGCGTTGATCATGAAAGCCGCAACGCTCAAAAATACCACCGGGAACCCAATGGAAATCGTGCGCAGAATCTTGATCTCGTCCGACACCCGGACATGCGACGGATGATCCGCCCGGCCAAAGGCGCCCCGCCCCCCGTAGGGCCTCAGCAACCGGTCCAGTTCCGCGATCACCTGGCGCTCCGAGGCCCCAGGAGCGAGTGTCAGTGACAAATAATTAAACGCCCCATCCAAATCAAAAGCCGAAGCCACCTCCTTGCGTCGCATCCAGAAAATGCCGTAGGTGCGGTTGTCTGGCAGAGCGGCCCCCGGGCGGGCTTCGAAAATAAACTCTGGCGACAACGCGATGCCCGCGATGCGAACCGTCTCCCGCTTGCCGTTCATAAGCATGGCCAGGGAGTCCCCAGGATGCAGATGGTTGGCCTGGGCAAAGGCCTCGCTCACCAGCACCTCGCGCCGCCTGCCCGGTGCCAGCCAGTGTCCCGAACGCAGGAACAACTGGTTCAGCACCGGCCTCCCAACGTCGGGCACCGAGCGCACGTTGCCGCTGGCCGGCTCCTCAACTCCCGGAATATCAAGAGTGGCCTGGACAGAGATGCAGGACTGCGCGACGGCCACGCCGGGAAGCTCCCTGATGCGGGAGACCAGTGAATTGGGCGCGCGTTTGAGCGCGTCAAAGACATCGGCGAACCGGTTCGATTCGTAGTACTCACGCCGGGTCGAGTCGAGCGAGTAGATGAGGCTCCGGGCCATGGTCATCATGGCAAGACCGCAGGCCATCACCATAATGACCGCAAACGCCTGGCCCTTTAAGCGGCGCAGGTCCCGCCATAATTTTCGATCCAGGTAGGAGATCATCACCAATTCAGCGTGCTGGCCGGTACGCGTGTAGCGTTCTTTCGGACATCGTGGACGCGTCCATCAGAGAGGTGAATGACTCGGTCGGCAATATCCGCCATCACCGCGTTGTGAGTAATGACAACCGTCAATGTGCCCAACTCACGGTTCACCCGCTGAATTGCCTCCAGCACCACGATCCCGGTGCGCACGTCCAGCGCGCCCGTTGGCTCGTCGCACAATAGCACTTCGGGCCGCTTGGCAATCGCTCGGGCAATGGCTACCCGCTGCTGTTCTCCGCCGGAAAGCTGAGCCGGGAAGTGGTCGAGGCGGGCGCCCAGTTGCACCATGTCCAGCGCCTCCTCCGGCGGCATGGGGTCGCGGGCAATTTCGGTAATGAGAGCCACATTTTCCCGCGCTGTAAGGCTGGGAATGAGGTTGTAGAACTGGAAGATGAATCCGATGCGCTCGCGGCGGAACATCGTTAAATGCTCCTCATCCGCCGAGGTGAGATCCATGCCCCGATAGAGGAGTTCACCCGCCGTCGGCACGTCCAGTCCGCCCAGGTTATTGAGCAAGGTTGTCTTGCCGCTGCCCGAGGGCCCCAGGAGCACCGCCATCTCCCCCTCATAGAGGTCCAGGTCCACTCCCGCGAGGGCCAGCACCTGCGCGGCGCCCACTCCGTAAACCTTCGTCAACCCGCGCACGCGGAAGACCTGGGCGGGTTCGAAGACCTGGCCGTGGTCCTCGATCATGCGGCTTTTCCCATATCAAACATAGCCTCGCATTCTACTGAAATAGGCGGTCTGAGTGTCAATGCTGTTCAGCTTGGCCCACGCCCTCCAACACCTCTGCCAGATAGTCGTATTCTTCCGCAGAGTTGTAGATTTGGGCCGAGATGCGGAACCAGCGGCGTCCATCCGGCCCGAATCGCAGAAATGGGACCTCAATTCCGAACTCATCATAGAGCCGAAGTTGTTCCGCGTCGATCTTTCCAGCTTTTGGCCGGCCCTGGAAACCCTCCGGGAGTGGAAGGGTGGCCATCGAGCCGAGCATTTCCTCCGGGCAAGGCGGGGCCAGGCGCAGGCGTTGACAGAGCCGTCTTCGCGCCTTCACAGCCAGTTGGTGATTGCGCTTCTGCAGCCCCGGCCACCCGCCCCGAATCAATTTCCCCATCCAGCGAATCGCTTCTCCCACGCACAGCCAGGCCGTTGGATCAAAGGTGCCCGCCCAATCAAATCGGTCCTGAAAGGGAGTGAAACCGAGGCGGGGCGTGTTGTTGCCGTGGCTGACGACGGCGGGTTGGAGGCCGTCTTGTTTGTCCTCGCGCGCCCAGAGAAATCCGGCGCCTTTAGGCGCGCAGACCCATTTGTGGAGATTGCCCGTATAATACGCCGGGTTGAGGGCATGGATGTTGAGCGGGAGCATGCCCGGCGCATGCGCCCCGTCCACCAGCGCATCCACGCCCCGTTGATCGAGCGCACGAAGGATGCTGGCCAGCGGCAGGATCAATGCTGTGGGACTCGTGACGTGGTCAATGAGGGCCAGGCGCGTCCGCGGTGTCACCGCTCGCAAAATGGTGTCTGCGGCCTCCTCCGACCCGCGCGACGGGAATGGAATCCGGGCGACAACCACCTTTGCCCTGGCACAGCGGGCGGCTTCGATGAGCACATTCTGGCAGGCGTTGTAGGCATGGTCGGTCGTGAGCAACTCATCGCCCGAACGCAGGCGCAGCGAGCGCACCACCGCGTTGACCCCAGCAGTCGCGTTTGTGACCGGAACCAGGTCTTTGGCCTCAACGCCGATGAAGTCCGCGAGGGCCGAGCGCGCGGACTGGAGGCGCTCATCGTAGTGCCGCCAAAGAAATTGAACCGGTTGGGCCTCCATTTGGCGCCGCAACCGCGACTGCACGCCCAGGATGGCCTTGGGACATGCCCCGAAGGAGCCGTGGTTAAGAAAGACGCTTCCCGGAGACAATCCCCACAAGTGACGGAACGAGGAGGGCTTCGGAAGCATGGGCGTTTTAGCTTTCACAGGGGAGAGGGTGCAAAATCGTGCAAAAGGGGACAAGCCGAGGCTTGATCTTCCAGCTTTTTGGCCACTTTGCCCAGATCTCTCACCTGCCCTACGACTCTGCCGGTGGCTGCGCCCTCTGACCTCGGGTCCCTCCCATGTGCGGCTTGCCTTTAGGCGGCTTCGCCTTAGAATCAAACTCAAAGTGCGCCCATTTCAAATCATATTCAATCCTACCAGCGCCGCCGAGTTGGCGCGGATGCCCAAGGAACTGCAATTGCAAATTCTGGGCGAGTTTAGAGGTCTGCCCCAGCAAGTGATGACCACTGAGATCGACCAGTTCGGCAAACTCGAACGAGCCGGACGCACCCTCCAGCGCTTTCGAGTCGGCGACTACCGTGTCTATTTCGAACGGCACGAATTGGGGCTGGTTGTCCACCGCATTCTCAGCCGGCATACGCTTAAGGATTTCCTGTTCCGCTCCGGCCTGAAAATGCAGGAGGATGAGGTCCTCCAGCAAAACCCGAAGTTCTGGGAGCTGATTGAGGCGGCCACACAAGCGACCAAGACAAACGGGGGGTACTCGGCGGAGAGTTAGCGCAGCCACGCCAAGTTGAGGTGAAAGCTTCCAGTTCCGCGAGTTTATGGCAGCCTGGCCGAGATTTTCTGGCCGGTGTGATCGAAGGTTTCTATGGCCCGCCGTGGTCGAGGACGGAGCGCCTGCAACTGTTCGATTGGATGGCCGATTGGGGCCTGAACACGTATCTTTACGCTCCCAAGGATGATTTGAATCACCGCACGCTTTGGCGCCAGCCCTACTGCACTTCTGAAGCCGGGGCATTGGCTGAGTTGACCCACGCCTGTGAACAAAGCGGCATCCTGTTTATCTATGCCCTCAGTCCGGGATTGGACATTCGCTATCGCGCTGCCACCGAACTGGAACGCCTCCGAATCCGCTTCGAGCAGATGCTCGAACTCGGCTGCCGGAATTTCGCCTTGTTGTTCGATGACATTCCCGACCGAATGGACGCCGCCGACCTGGATCGCTGGGGTTCGTTTGCCTCTGCTCAATGCCATCCGGCCAACGCCCTGTTCCGCTGGTTACGGGAGCAATGCCCGGCGGCTCGCTTCCTTTTCTGCCCCACTCCGTATTGCGGACGCATGGCGGCGCGCGAGTATGGCGGGAAGGACTACCTGGCAACGGTCGGACGCGAGCTCTTGCCCGAAATTGATATCTGCTGGACAGGACCGGAGATCATTTCGCGAGAGATTACAGTCGCGCACATCCAAGGGCTCGAGAGGGTCCTGCGCCGCAAGCCGCTGATCTGGGATAACCTCCATGCCAACGACTACGATGGCCGCCGTTTTTACTGCGGGCCGTATAGTGGCCGCTCGCCGGAATTGCGGGAGGCGGTGAACGGGGTGCTGCTCAATCCGAACATCGAGTTTGCGCTGAATTTCGTGCCGCTTCGCACGCTGGCGGAGTTTGTGCGTTGTCCCTCCCACGCAGCCTGGGAACCTCGCCAGGCTTATCTCTCTGCCATACGCCAATGGCTGGGCCGGTTTGCGACTGTCGGAGAGCCGATTGCTTTCGAGGACCTCGCGCTCTTCGGTGATTGCTATTATCTACCCTACGAGCAGGGGGCCGAAGCCGAGGCGCTTTACAATCGAATTCGAAACGTGCTGGCGACCAATCCTGGTTCTGGTGTCCTCCGCGGTGACGAGGGCGCGAGGGTGCGAAAAGATCTCGCGCGACTGCACACCTTTTGCCTCCGCTTAACCGAGCTTCGCGAGCGTCCCCTCTTTCATGCCCTGAGCCGCCGCGTCTGGGAACTGCGTGAGGAACTCGATCTGCTCGACCGATATCTTGATTTCATGTCGCGAGAGAGGCCGGCGACCACCGGTTTTCGTTCCGACTTCCATTTGCCGGGCACCTACCGTGGCGGTATGGTGCAGGACTTGCAGCGCCTGCTGGAGCAGCAACCGGACGGGACGTTTGCGCCCGCTGCCGACGAACTTGAATGACTTTGACTGCGTGTCACGTTCTGGCTCTTGATCCAACTCATGCTCCTGCTCGCCCTCAAGGATCAGGGGCAAGAGCATGCTCAAGAGCAAGAAGCCTCTGTCACCTAAACTCAACGCCTGTGCTGCGTGCCCTCCCGATAGAAGGTTGTCCTTTCACTTGCGGCATGAAATACTCGGCCTAAAGCGCTAACACTCTATTGTGATGAACCATTGCACCATTCGACCTGCGCGCCCGGGCGACCGGCCTGGCGCCTACTACGTTTGCCTGAAGACTGGCGACTTCGGCAAGGACGGCGAGCCCTTCTACCGGGAGGACCCCGACGCCTTGGGCCGGATCTTCGTCGGTCCCTACCTCGCCTACGAGCCGGAGTTGAGCCTGGTACTGGAGGATAGGGAAGGCATCTGCGGTTACGCCTTCGGGGCCTCCGATTCGCGCGCCTTTTATGCCCGTTACGAAGCCGAATGGCGACCGGAGCTCTGCGCCCGTTTTCCCGAGCCGCAGGGCGACCCCGCGCAATGGAGCCGGGTCCAGACGGTTTATTCCTGGTATCATCACCCGGATTACACCATGCCTGAACCCTATGAAGACTATCCGGCCCATCTGCATATTGACTTGTTGCCAAGGGCGCAGGGACGCGGCTTTGGCCGGCGCATGATCGAGCGGGTCATGGAC
>JBJKSV010000369.1:0-10717 GCA_046703605.1 Limisphaerales bacterium | reverse complement strand
GTTCCACACCGAGATACAAACCGAGGACCGCGAGTTGACCACCTTGCCCAACCTCTACCTGATTTCCAATCCCACCACGGTCGTGCGCTCATCGGGCACGATCATTTCCGCCACACTGTCCTTGGGGTACGACGTGGCACACGGACGGATCGAGCCGCTCCTGCTTGAGGCGGCGCGCCAAAGCGGGTTGGAGGAACCCTTTGTTCGGGTCATGGACTTGGGCGACTTTGCCGTGACATATCGGGTCTCAGGTCTCCTGGGAGATGTCAAGCAACTGTTGACAGCCCGCTCGGTGCTTAACGCCAAAGTCCTCGATACCCTTCACAACAGCGGGATCGAAATCATGTCGCCCAGCTTCATGAATCAACGGCAAATCCCCGCCGGCCAGCGCATCATACCCCCTCAGGAACCTCATCCGGAGGACCTGAGCGCCGCAGCACAACAAACTCCGCCCGAAGATCTCATTTTCGACAAGGCGGAGGAAGCCGAGCGGCTTGAAAAGCTGCGATTGCAGCGCGAGAAGCTGAAAACCGCCATCGAGGACTTGGAGAAACAGTGTCATCAGGCTCAGGAGAGCCTTCGGCCGGGATTGGAAGCCGAGGTCGCACGAAGGAAGGAGCAAATGGCGGCACTGGACAGGGTGCTTGAGGTGGCGGCGGAGTAATGGCACGCGCCGTCGGAGCGTGAAGAGATATGAATAAGACCAGAACCCATAGCTTGAACCGTTTCCGGCATCGGCGCCGGTAACACTTCCAACGAGCCACGCTGATTCATTGGGACAACGCGGCGCAACTGGGGGTGATTGGGGCCTCCTTACGAGCGGCCAATCTTCAGGTCCGTGAGGACCCGAGTGTGGGTTCGGGAGTTCAGGACGCAGGCGAGGGGCGTTTGGCCTTGCGGACTGAGCGATGCGCCGAGGGCCTTCTCTTTGCCTTCCCCGGAGACGAGCACCCAGACCTGTGTGGCGGCGGCAATTGCGGGATAGCCCATCGTAACACGCTGGGGCGGCGGCTTCGGCCCAATGACCGGGCGAAACACCGCCTGGCTTGACCGCGCCTCCTCCGATTCGGCGGGGAACAGTGAGGCGACATGTCCGTCAGGCCCCATCCCCAGGAAGACGAGGTCACAGACGGGCTGGCCCTCTGGATTTTGGGGCGCGAACCGCAGCAGTTCCCCCGTAGCCTCCGCCGCAGCCTTTTCCGGTGGCATTTCGCCTCGGATACGGTGGATGCAGCGCTCGGCAATGCGCAAGGGCAGGAGCATGCGGTCGCGAGCGGCCCCGTAATTGCTTTCGGGGCTGTCGGGTGGGACGCAGCGTTCATCGCTCCAGAAGAACTCCACGCCATCCAGAGACCGGCCATCATGGCTGGCCAATTCAACGACACTGGAAAAGAATGCCCCCGCAATCCGCCCGCCCAAAAGCGCAACGGAGAAGCGGCCCTTGGCGCGCATCTGCTTTTCTGCTTCGCGAAGCCAGTCACGCGCGGCGCTTCGGGCTAATTCTTCGGCATTTGAAAATTGATCCAATTGAAACTTGCTCATAAATACGGCCCGGCTTGCGCGGGGATGCTCGTCGCAGTGGATTGGTTCCATCGGACTGTTACGCCCAAACCCAGGCGCTACCCTACTCCGTTTGGGCTTATCTGCCAAATGGGGTGTAAACGTTTTTAGCTTGTCTTTTTCGCGGTGGCTAAGTAATCTTGACCCCGATAACCCACATGAACACACGTAATCACTATGAAACACATCAACATCAGAAAAATCCAGGCGCGCCTGGCATCTTCAGTGTTTGGCCTGTGCCTGGCCGGCTCGATCGGCGTTGGCCAGGGGCAGACCTTCACAAACCAGGTCATTAGCACCTTCGACACTCCAAACGACCCGTTCAGCACCCTGAATGAGTGGTGGGGCTTAGGCGTCTTCACCGCGGAGTGGGACGGCTCAGAAAATGCTCCGACTACACTCATACCGGGAGTTCCCTCCACGTCCGGGGCGCTCAAATGCACGGCGGATTGGACAGGCACCAGCGCAAACGATAGCAGCGCGCCCCAGCCGCAATTGATGATTTGGAACGGCTTGTCCGGCCGGCTGTGGGACACAAGCCGGACGGTCAATGGATACTATTACGACCTGGACTTCGATCTGAAGCTCGATCCCAATTCCGCCAAGACCACAAACGGCGATTTCGGGAGCATCGAAGCGGGCGCCGTCCTGGACGAACCGGCCCCGATCAACTGGACGCACGCCGCGGTTTGGAGTTCAGCCAATTATACCTCCAATGGCTGGGCGCATATTCATGCCTATATCGACCCCACCATTGACGGCATCGATGCCATCGCCGGCTTTTATCTCTATTGGCCCTGGCAGACCGATTCAACCGGGTTGGGCGCACTTCAAGGCCCGCAAACGTTTTGGGTCGATAATATCGAATTCACGGTCGATACCAATAAACCGGTTGGTCCTCCCGCCCTGACCCTGGCCCCGGTTCACATTGCCGGGGGTCTCAACTTGAGCAGCGGCGGCGTTGGCCAATACGACCGCAACAACATCATGACGAAGGGCAACAACTCCTGGGTGGATTCGCCCACGCCCGTGACCTACTCGTTTACCAACGCCAGCTATCCCGGAACCAATTATCCCGACTACCAGGCGCACATTTTCCTGGCCTCGAATCCAGGCACGGAAAACGCCCCGGATTGGAACGAACCGTCCTGCGTGTTTCTACAGTTGCAGAATTATGCGGATGGCACCGCCCAGGCAATCTTCCGCTATAAGGTCAACGAGCCGAATGGCAACTCGATGTATTGGAACACCCAGGATGTCAACGCCAACGGCTATGGCAAAGGCACCCTCGGCAGTGTGACCTCTACCAACGGCCCCCTGGGCGCCTGGTCCATGACCTTCGATAACAACACGAATGTCACACTCACTGCCCCCGACGGCGAGAGCAGCAAGTTCTCCTTCCCGGACGAGGCAACCGTGCTCAATAATTTTTATGATTCGGTCGTCGCTTGGTTTGGCGCCATGCCCAATACCACCGCCAACATCGGCCAGACTGTCATCATCAGTCACATCAAAATCAGCGGGACTGGCAATCCCATCGATGAGAACTTTTCGACCACCGAGTTGGATACCAACGTCTGGACTGTCTCGGCCGCCAAGCCGGCGGACGTGTTCGTAACTCCGAGCGATATTATGTATGCGCTCAATTGGACCCTCCCGGATGCGAATTATCAACTCCAGGCGTCTGCCAGCCTCGACGGGCCTTGGACAAACGCCAGCTTTGGCGCTCAAACCAGGGTCGGAGCCGTCAGGCAAGTGCTGGTTCCTGAGCATCTCCTGCCTTCCATAACCAGCAGCTACTTCCGCCTTTCCAAGCCGGTGGCCACAAAATTGCAGGTGTTGCTGCCTGGCGAAACCGCCGCGCCAGGCACGCCCACAGGCAAAACCGGCACGCCAACCCCGCAGACCGCAGGCGTTCCGTTCAATGTGACGGTCAACGCGGTGGATGATTCCTGGAACATCATTCCCTACGTGCGTGACACCGTGGCCCTCACGACCAGCGATGACACAGCCATCCTGCCCGGTAATGCCGCGCTTGCCAATGGCGCCGCCACCTTCAGCGTCATGTTCGGAGTCAGCGGCACCTATACCGTCACCGCGACTGACGTGAGCATCAGTAACATAGCGGCGGGCACAAGCGCTTCTGTGGCGGCGCAATAATCCCACGCCTGTACTGGCGCCGATTGTATCATCACAAGAGGGGCCGCCGCGCAGGCGGCCCCTTTTCGTTCCCCTCAGAGGGCGGCCTGACGCCCGCTGGCTGGGGCCGACGCGGTCGCGATTTGCCGGGGCATTCCCACATTCGGCAGATGCTGAGAAAGGGCATTGCTTTTCCGGCGTTTTGCGGTAATATTCCAAGGTTGTGAGAATTCTCACGGAAGCCCAACGGATTGGTTTCCGCTTTCTTCCTCCCCACAACTAATGGTGTTTAGCATAGGGGAAAAGGGTTGTATTCTCCGCCCATTTTCTCTAAAATGCGGGCACTGTAATCGGAGGGCCCAGTAGCCGCCCCGAATGTGAGTTTTATGCAGAACGAAGACGTGGTTGAGCCAGCAGAACAAGTAAAGCAAGCACCCGCAATTCCAGAGAAGTACGACGCCTCGAAAATTGACAAGCTGGAGGGCCTGGAGGCCGTGCGCCAGCGGCCTGGGATGTATATCGGCGACCCCGACGAACGCGGATTGCACCATTGTGTCTTCGAGGTTCTGGACAATTCCATCGATGAGCATCTGGCCGGTTATTGCAGCCGAATCGAGGTAGCTGTCCATGTGGATGGCTCTGTCTCGATCCGTGATAATGGGCGTGGCATCCCGGTGGATATTCATCCCAAATGGGGGATGCCCGCTGTTGAGTTGGTGCTGACCAATCTGCATGCGGGTGGAAAATTCGGCCAGGGCGCATACAAGTACTCAGGCGGGTTGCACGGCGTGGGAGCGAAATGTGTCAACGCGCTCTCGGATTGGTTTAAGGTCGAAGTTTCACGGGATGCCAAGGTCTATACGATGCAGTTTGTCCGCGGTGTCACGACCGAAAAGCTTAAGGTCATCGGCAAATCCAAGGGAACGGGGACTTTGGTGACTTTCAAGCCCGACGCAACGATTTTCACGCATACGACGGAGTTCAAATTCGACATTCTGGCCAACCGCTTGCGGGAATTGGCCTTCTTGAATCCCGGCGTTGAAATCGTGCTTTCCGACGAGCGCAACGAAAAGACCGAGACATTCCTCTACAAGGACGGCATCGAGCAGTTCGTCAGGCAGCTTGGCCGCAACAAGCAATTGCTGCATCCCAAGCCTATTGTCATCAACCGTCAGAAGGACGAGGTCTTTGTGGACTGCGTCATGCAGTATAACGACGGTTACAATGACCAGATCCTCTGCTTCGCCAATTCTATTCCAAACCCCGATGGCGGCACCCACCTCACCGGTTTCCGCTCCGCCCTCACCCGCGCCATTAACCAGTACGCAAAACAGAATGAACTGCTCAAGGAGAAGGACCCGACGCTCTCCGGCGACGACGTACGCGAGGGCTTGGTTTGCGTGCTCAGCGTGAAGCTCCCCAACCCGCGCTTCGAGTCGCAGACCAAAGTCAAGCTGGTCAACACCGAAATCGACGGCTTGGTGGCCTCGGTTATCTATGACGGGCTGATGACCTTCTTTGACGCCAACCCGGCGGTGGCCAAGAAAGTGGTCGAGAAGGCCCTCCTGGCGGCTCGGGCTCGCGAGGCTGCCCGAAAGGCGCGTGAGACGGTGAGAAAAGGGGCGCTAACCGGGGGCGGCCTCCCGGGAAAGCTGGCCGACTGCTCGGACCGCGACCCGGCCAACACCGAGTTGTACATTGTTGAGGGTGACTCGGCGGGCGGCTCCGCCAAGCAGGGACGTGACCGCAAGTTTCAGGCAATTCTGCCCATTCGCGGAAAGCTGATTAACGTGGAGAAGGCGCGCCTGGACAAGGTGCTTCAAAACAACGAGATTCGCACGATGATAACCGCGGTGGGCACCGGCATCGGTGACGGAGACGGAGAAGGCGCCTTCAACCTGGAGAAACTCCGCTACCACAAGATCATCATCATGACTGACGCGGATGTCGATGGCTCGCATATCCGGACGTTGTTGCTGACGTTTTTCTACCGCCAAATGCCCGAACTGGTGCGGCGCGGGTTCGTCTATATCGCGCAGCCGCCGCTGTATCAAATCGCCCGCAAGAAACGGCTCGAGTACGTCGATGACGACGCCCAGTTAAATCGCATCCTCATACAGCTCGGTTCCGAGGAGGTGCGCCTGCGCAACCTGCAGGACAATAAAGAACTCACCGAAAAGCAGTTAAACGAGATTCTTGAATTGCTCGAAGCCCTCGACAAATTTGCGAATGGGCTGCGGCGCAAAGGGGGTGATTTCGCGGCTTTCCTCGAACGTCGGCACCCGGCCACTCACGAATTGCCTCAGCACCTGGTCAAAGTGCGCACCGGCAACGAAGAAACCGTACATTATTTTCACACGGACGAGGATTTGGCGAAGTTCGATGAAGAGAATCCGGACTTGAATTTGGGTCTCTCAGGTGAAGAGGAAGCGGAGGCATCTCCCTCCGAGAAGCCCAAAAACGGCAACGGCAACGGCAACGGGCATGGGGCCAGCCGCCGGGCGCGCCACGAGGAGCTTTACGAAAGCCAGGCGATCAAAAAACTGCTCGAGAAACTGGCCCAGAAGGGTCTCAACGTCGAGCACTACTCCGCGCAGGATAAACCCTTGTTCGAGCTGATCGAAGGAGAAGGCGAGAAACAGCAAGCCACCTCGCTGTTCTCCATTCCTGAAATCCTTTCCAGCGTCAAAGACGTAGGCCGCCGCGGGCTCCAGATCAAACGGTTCAAAGGCCTGGGCGAAATGAATCCCAAGGAGTTGTTTGAAACTACGATGAATCCCGCACGGCGAAAGCACTTGCGCATCGATTTAACCGATGCGGTCGAGGCCGAAGAAATGTTCACTCGGCTGATGGGGGAAGAAGTGGAGCCGCGGAGGCAGTTTATAGAGGACAACGCGCTAAACGTAAGAAATCTTGACGTGTAGGCGAAAAAGAGCTTGCAAGTTGTAGTCACACGTGACTACATTGTGTTCAAATGAAAGAGAAACCTGGATTTAAATATGGGCCACCTAAAACAGAAACCGAGCCCTTGGTCTTAAGGGAGACGGCAACTATGCCGGGAATCGGGCTGACCATTCCGGTGCGGAGCGCCAAGGCCAAACTCTCGGCTTTGCTCGAGTTTGTGGCTGGGGGCCGGCAGATCACGATCACCAGCGATGGGGCGCCCAAGGCGGTGCTGTCACCGGTTGGCCGCGAGCGCGGCCGCAAGCCATTCCCCGGAATGGGGGATTTTCTGCTGAGCCAGCCGGTGCATGGGGGGCCTTCGGCTGAGGAACTGGTACGCGAAGACCGGGACGCACGGGGTTGGTAGGCGATGTATCTCGACACCGCGATCATCGTCAAGCTGCTCGTGCGCGAACCAGACAGCGACTGGTTCAACCGGAAACTGGTCGGCCACCCTCTGGACACTTCGGAGTTGGCCCAAGTGGAAGTGCGTTCCGCTCTGCTCGCCAAGGAGCGGGCAGGGCGGATCACTCAACGGGAGAGGATAGCTGCCTGCGAAAAATTCATCGCAATGGTGGAGGATGAGCTGCTCCGGTTGTTTCCCCTGGACCCGGCGGTGCTGAACCGTGCTTCTCAGGTTCAACTCGCCTGCCATCCTCACATTCCGTTGCGGACCTTGGACGCCCTCCACGTGGCCACCTGCGACCTGCATCATTGCGAGGGTCTCTCGACGACCGACCTCCGCATGCGTGCCGCCTGCGAGCACCTTGGGATTCCGCTATTGCCGGCGCGGATGGAGGACATTGTTGCGGCCATGTCTGATTGATCCTTATGCCTGAGCCTGAACAAACCAACGAACCATCCCCTAGCCCGGCGCCGGCTTACGCGGCGAACGAGAAGGTTGCGAAGGTGAATGTCGCGGAGGAGATAAAGAACTCCTTTCTCGACTACTCGATGTCGGTCATCATTTCTCGCGCCCTGCCGGATGTGCGGGACGGGCTCAAGCCCTCCCAACGGCGCATCCTCTACGCGATGCACGAGCTGGGGTTGTATCCGCCCAAGAAGCACATGAAGTGCGCCAAAATCTGCGGCGATACATCGGGCAATTACCATCCGCATGGCGAGGCGGTGATCTACCCGACGCTGGTCCACATGGCTCAACCTTGGGCCATGCGCGAGCGGTTGGTCGATCCGCAGGGCAACTTTGGCTCGGTGGAGGGAGATCCTCCGGCGGCCATGAGGTACACCGAGGCGCGCCTGACGGCCCTGGGAGGGACGTTGATGGCGGACATGGAAAAGGACACCGTCGATTTCGTTGCGAACTACGACGAGCGGCTCACTGAGCCGGTGGTCTTCCCGGCGGCGTTCCCCAACCTGCTGGTCAATGGCGGGA
Source organism: Limisphaerales bacterium (assembly GCA_046703605.1). GTDB lineage: Bacteria > Verrucomicrobiota > Verrucomicrobiia > Limisphaerales > UBA8199 > JAJYHY01. The sequence continues at coordinate 2,682 of JBJKSV010000369.1, read as the reverse complement.
CCGGCATTGCGGTCGGGATGGCTACGAACATGCCACCGCACAACCTGGGCGAGGTGATCGATGGCATCATCGCTCAGATTGATGATCCCCAGATCCGCGTTGAGCAGTTGATGAAGTTCGTCAAGGGGCCCGATTTCCCCACTGGTTGCATGATCTGCGGCCTCAAGGGCATCCGCGATTACTTCAACACGGGACGCGGCAGCCTCAAGGTGCGGGGCAGGATAGGACTGGAGGAGCTCAAGGGCGGGCGGGTGCAGATCGTCGTGACCGAGATCCCGTTCAACGTCAACCGCGCGGTGCTGGTCGAACGGATTGCCGAATTGGTCAATGAGAAGACTCTCACCGACATCACCGCCGTGCGAGATGAATCGGACGAGAACACGCGGATCGTCATTGAAATCAAGCGTGATGCCCTGCCCAAAGTCGTCATCAACAATCTCTTCAAATACACCTCGCTCGAGACTAGCTTTGCCGTCAACGCTTTGGCCATCGACCATGGCCGCCCCAAGACCCTTGGCCTAAAAGAGCTCATCAACTCCTACATCGAACATCGCCGGGAGGTTATCGTTCGCCGCACCCAATTTGAGTTGCGCAAGGCGGAGGAACGGGCTGAGACCCTCGAGGGCTATATCATCGCCCTGGCAAACCTGGACGAGTTCATCCGCATCATTCGGGGGTCGGCCACGCGCGAGGAGGCGAGAATCAAGCTCCTGGCCTTCGACTTCACTCGCGCCCAGGTGGAGGCTTTGGGTGTTCTCATTCGCAGCGAGGCCCGCCTGACCAGCGGACGCTACTCGTTCAGCGAAGCGCAGGCCAACGCCATCCTTGAGTTGCGCCTTTACCAACTGACCGGCCTGGAAATTGACAAGGTCAGGTCCGAGTACCGTGAGTTGCTCGAGCGAATTAAGGATCTGCTCGACATCCTGGCCACCGAGGCCCGCGTCCTTGGCATCATCAAGAACGAGTTGCTGGCAATCAGGGAGAAGTATGCCTCGCCGCGCTTGACCGACCTCGTGCCTGATGAGGGGGAGATGGCCATCGAGGACCTGATTGCCAATGAAGCCGTTATCATCACCATTACTCACAACGGCCTGATCAAACGGACCAACATTAGCTCGTACCGCGCGCAACGGCGTGGAGGCAAGGGTGTCATCGGCATGACCACTCGGGAAGGGGGCGCCGATGAGGATAAAGATTTTATCGAGCACTTGTTCACCGCCGGGACTCATGATCATCTCATGTTCTTCACCAATACCGGACGCGTGTATGTGGAGCGCGTGCATGAGATCCCCGACATGGGGCGGGCCTCAAAGGGCCGGAGCATTGCCAACCTGTTGGAGCTGCGTCCGGATGAAAAGGTGGCCGCGCTGATTCGCATCGAGGCCAAAACCGGTCCGAACCGCGAGGATATTACCTGGCAGCAGCCAGGGTTCCTGTTCTTCGCCACGCAGCAAGGGACGGTAAAGAAGACACGGCTCGATGATTTTGCCAATGTGCGCAAGGGCGGGATTATTGCCATCGGGATCGAACCTGGAGACACGTTGATCGAGGTGAAACTGACATCGGGCCAGGACCAGGTCGTGCTGATTACTCGCGGCGGCATGAGCATTCGCTTTTCCGAAGAGGACGTTCGCCCGATGGGCCGTCCGGCCTCCGGTGTGCGCGGCATCAGTCTTGACTCTGGCGATGCGGTTGTGGCGCTGGCAGTGGTCGTTCCCGACGCCACGCTGCTGGTGGTCGGAGAAAACGGCATTGGAAAGCGCACGCCGTTCGACACCGCCCAGGAGGATGGCCGGGTTGAACCCGTCTATCGCCTTCAGTCGCGAGGGGGCAAAGGTGTCATCACTATGAAGTCCAACGAAAGGACAGGCGCGGTGGTGGGCGCGCTGACCGTGCGCGAGGATGGTGAAATCATGCTCATTACAACCCATGGACAGATGGTGCGCACCTTCGTGAAGGACATTCGCGAAACAGGGCGCATCACCCAGGGGGTGAAACTCATTAATCTGGAGGAGGGTGACAGGCTCCAAGCCATCGCGCCAGTCATCACCGAACAGGATGAAGCGGAGACGGATGCCGCGCCCGCGTAAGGACTGTGGCGTTGGGTGGCACGGGAGGCACACCGCCCCCTCCAAACCTGGTTCACTCAGCTTATTAGAACTCATCCGGCAAAGGCTCATCGAACCCATCGCTGACTTCCCAGGCCCCAGGGTGCAACGGTGCGATTCGGCGTGTTGCTTTTTCTCCTACCGGCACCACCCGCGCCACCGGTTGGCCGGACTGCGTTAGCACAATCCCGCACTCTCTCTTGGCCAGTTCCACTACGGCCGCCACGCTCTGCGCTTCAACCACTTCGATCGTCTTCAACGTATGCCCTTCCTCTTAAGATTCTAACAAGCCGTCGCCAAACTCTTCAGTCATCTCTTTTGGCCTTCGGCTTCTCCTGGCTTAACCCGCCAGCCTTTTATCGGAGAGCCACGCCCCTGGGCGCCACGGGCTGGCGCAAGTTGTCGTCCAACACGTGAGTCACTTGCACGGCCCGTTCGGTGTAGGCATCGATAGATTCGGGCGTAGCGCTGGCCAACCCGTCCGATATCTGGGTCAGGTAGTCCATCCCGCTCCGGAGCGCAGCGGTCCGGAGAAAGACGTAGCGATTGACTTTCCCTCCTCCAACGCCTGATG